>SPLB01000185.1 GCA_004566265.1 Paracoccaceae bacterium
GCCCCGATGCCAACCGGCGTGTCGCGAAGCGACGCGCAATCCCTCCAGCTGGGCGCTCACGTGGGGTCAAAGGTTATCCTCGACCCGGAACCCATCGGGGATTGTATCTCGGTCTTCCAGCAGCAGATCCGCCATGATCTCAGCCACTTTTGGCGCCATACCAAAGCCAATCTTGAAACCACCATTGGCAATGAAATGCCCGGCGCGCCCCGGCCAAGCGCCCAGCATGGGCGCGCGGGTGCGCCCGCGGGGGCGCACACCGGCCCATTGTTCCAGAACCTCGACACCCGCAAGCTGGGGCACCGCTTTTATCGCCCGCGCAATCACATCGTCAATTTGAGCGTCCGGTTCATTTGGGCGATCAAAGCTGCGTTCGGTGGTGGAACCAATTGCCAGCGTGCCATCTGCATGGGGAATAAGGTGCAGCGCTTCGGCGTATAGCTGCGGTGCGTTGCGCGCATCAAACCGCAACAACGCCGCCTGACCCTTCACGCCATTGCCCACCATCCGGCCGGTGTCGCTTGGGAAAGCCGCGTTCAGTTCCAGCATGCCGACATAGCCCTTAGCATGTACCACGTGTCCCCGGTTCTCCGCCTCGCTGATCACGGTCACGCCCTTGGCTGCCAATGCGGCGACCAGCGCGGCACAGGCGCGGCGGGGGTGCAAGCGGCCCGACAGTGTGTCGTGCACCACAAAGCCCGTGGCGCTGGGCGGGCACCACGCGTCAAAGTCGGCTGCGGGTCGCACCTGCCAGGTGGCATTACTGTGCCAGAGCGCTTTGGCCGAGACCTCGCGCGCGCGGGCGAGTTCGAGCGCGCGCGCGTCATTCAAGGGCTGCAGCCGACCAGTGCGCCCATAGCCTGCAGAGACGCCACCGGCTGTTTCGACCTCGGCCCAGAAGCGGGCTGACATCAGCAGACTGTCGAGCTGAAAGGCTTTCTTGGCGTTCCAGTTTTCCGGCACATGCGGGGCCAACGCGCCGACCAGACCGCCGCTCGAGCCCGAACCTGCGCCATAGGGGTCCACAACCTGTACCTTTGCGCCCCGCTGGGCGCAGGCCCATGCGACCGACAGACCAAAGATCCCTGCGCCGCGTACTGTAATATCTGCGCCAAATTCAGCCATTGCCATTTGCCTGCCCTTTCGTCAGTCTCACCACATGCCCTGCGTGTGTGTGTGCTCAGCACGGATGCCGTCACGGTTCACCTAAAGGAAAAGCAGATGACAGACCAGAAGGCGCAGCTGATCTGGAGGGATGGCACATTGCCGGTGTCCGACCAATTCGACGATCCCTATTTCTCGCTCCAGAACGGTCTGGCAGAGACGGAGCATGTTTTTCTGGCCGGCAATGACCTGCCCGCGCGGTTTGCCCCCGGGTTTCACATTGCCGAGCTGGGCTTTGGCACCGGGTTGAATCTGCTGGCCGCCTGGCGCGCCTGGGAAGAGTCAGGGCAGACTTCTCCGCTGCGCTTCACCAGTTTCGAGGCTTTTCCGATGACACCCGATGAAATGGCCCGCGCGCTGGAAGCCTTCCCCGTGATCACCCCCTGGGCCAATCGTTTTCTGGCCAAATGGACGGGCGGCGGGTTTTGTGACCTTGGTACCCTGCAGGTCAATGTGATCCTTGGCGACGCACGCGACACCCTGACGGGCTGGGACGAGACAGCCGACTGTTGGTTTCTCGACGGGTTTTCACCCGCCAAAAACCCCGAGCTGTGGGGGGCGGATCTCATGCAGGCGGTGGGCGTTCACACCGCAGCGGATGGCACGGCGGCGACCTATACGGCGGCTGGATTTGTCCGTCGCGGGTTGGCCGACGCCGGGTTCGAGGTCACACGTGTTTCGGGCTTTGGTCACAAACGTCACATGACCGTGGCTCGAAAAGGCGCCGCACAGTGAGCCAGGCTGTGACCTCAATTGCTCCGCACAATGCCCGTCTCGGCATTCTTTTGATGATCGCCACCACCTTTGTCTTCGCTGTTCAGGATGGGATCTCGCGCCATTTGGCGGGCGAATACAATGTCTTTATGGTCATAACCATCCGTTATTGGTTTTTTGCGCTGTTTGTCTGCGCCATTGCGCTGCGCCAGCCGGGGGGGCTCCGGAAAGTTGCCGCCAGCAAGCAGACGTTGCTACATATCGGACGTGCGGTGCTTGTGCTGGCGGAAATCTGCGTCATGGTCACGAGCTTTACCGTTCTCGGGTTGGTGGAAAGCCATGCAGTGTTTGTTTCATATCCGCTGTTGGTGGCGGCGCTGTCTGGTCCGGTGCTGGGCGAGAGCGTCGGCTGGCAGCGCTGGGCTGCGATTGGGATCGGGTTCCTGGGGGTCATGGTGATCTTGCAGCCAGGATCAGGTGTCTTTCAGGTCGAGGCACTGATTCCGCTGCTGGCGGCGTTGCTGTTTGCCCTCTATGGGCTGCTGACTCGCTATGCCGCGCGCAGGGATTGTGCTGAGACCAGTTTCTTTTACACCGGCGTAGCAGGCATGGTGGCGATCACCCCGCTTGGTCTGTGGCATTGGGAGGCAATGACCACTCCCGACTGGGGCTGGATGGCGCTGTTGTGCATAATCGGGGCGCTGGGCCAATGGCTGCTGATCCGCTGCTACGAGGTGGCTGAGGCCTCGACCGTTCAGCCCTTTGCTTATTTCCAGCTGCCTTTTGGGGCGGCTCTGGGCGTCCTGGCTTTTGGAGAAATGCTGCGGATCAATGTGATCCTTGGTGCGGGTCTGGTGGTGGCAGCGGGCCTATTCACTTTTTGGCGCGAACACCTGAAGCGTTCGGCCTGACAGTTCCTGAGAAAACGGCTGGGGCAGGGGGTCCTTGCCCAGTCGCGCGCGATAGATTGGCAGGCTTTCTGTCACCCGCATCACATAATTGCGGGTTTCGTTGAAGGGGATGTGTTCGATCCAATCGACCATATCCACTGCCTGATCGCGCGGGTCGCCGTAGCGCTCCATCCACGTACCCGCACGATGGGGCCCGGCATTATAGCCTGCAGACATCAGCACCACATTGCCGTCGAAGTCGCCCGCCAGCTGCGCCAGATAGGCGGCCCCAAGACGGGCATTGTATCGCCAGTCCCGCGTCAGCTGTGCGGTCTGATGGCCCGCGATTCCCAGCCCTTCGGCCACTTTCCGCGCGGTGGCTGGCATGACTTGCATCAAACCGCGTGCACCTGCGTGGCTGATCACGACAGGGTCGAATTCGCTTTCGCGCCGCGCAATGGCCAGCACCATTTCAGGCGCCATGGGCAGATTTTGCTCCGCCACAGGATGCAGCGGATAATACGCGCCCGCCAGTTCCTGCCCGTCGCGCGCCGCGCGTTTGGAGATCATCACTGCCAGATGCGGTTCTCCCAAATCTGCGGCCATCTGGCCCAGTTCCAGCGCCTGATCGGCGTCCAGGTCTTCGACCAGATGAGTTAGGAAGCGTTCGGCCAAAACGCGGTCGCCTGCTTTCAGTGCCGCAAGCCCGGCGGCTGCGACCGAGGATTGCAGGAAGGATGCAGCCTCCCATTGGGTCTTTGGCGGGTTGGTCAGCCGCGCGGGGAAGGGACGGCCCAGGGCCTCTGCCGACAAGAGCCCATAGAAAGACGTCTGGAACTTGGCCCCCAGTTGATAGGCCGCGTGGGCTTTGTCCACCTCGCCCTGCGCGCCATAGGACCGGCCCAGCCAGTATCCGGCGCGCCCCATTGAGATCGGTGACTTAACCGCGCCTAGAAATCGGGTAAAATGATAGGTAGCCAAAGCCGCATCATCCAAAAACCGAAGCGCGACATAGCCCGCGATCCATTCGCTGTCGGCATAGCCATACCCATCCTCGGGTGTGGCGTGGTGGTTTGCGGCCAGTTGATAGGCGGCGCGGTATTTTCTGTCGCGCATCAGTTGGCGGGCGTGATCGCGGCGGCGGCTCAACCATTTCTGCGGCATGCCCAGAGCCTCGGCTGAGGTGGAGCGCTCCTGCAGGAGCGCAATGGCGGCATCGGCGCGGCGCTTGCGGTCGCGCCAGGCAAAGCGGTCATAGGCCAGGCCCGGATCATCGGCAAATCGGCGCGGGATGGCTTGGATCAGCGCATCAACGCCGTTTTTATTCTCTTGCAGGGCAATGCGGGCCTCGGCCAATGCACGAGGTGCACGGGGCACCAGGCCCAGCATCCGGCTGGCGCTGGCGGTGTGACCGTCCCACAGCAGTTCCGACAGGCGTGCTTCGTGGTGGTCGCGCAGGAGGCGCCTGTAATCGGAAAGGAAGTGTTGCTGCACCTCCGCCGGCATGGGCATATTCCGCCATGCCATGATCAAGGTACCTTCGCCTTCGTTTTGACGCCCGGCCGCAATCAGGGCACGCGCATGAGACAGCGCGCCAAGGGCGGTCTGCGGCGCAGATGTTGCATAGAATGTCAGGATCGCGTCGTGGCTTGCACCCGCCATCGTGTCCTCGGACTGGCGGCGCAAAAGCGCCAGCCCCGGCCAGTCGCCGCGCCGATCGAGAAAGGCCTGAACCTCGCGCGCGGTGCCTTCGCCCGCCCGCAGGCGTTGCCATTCGATAATGTCGCCCACCTCCGATCCGGGCGCACCGGCGGCGCGGCGGGCCGCAGGCCAGTCTTCTTCTGCCGAGGCCTTCAGTGCCGATTCGAGTGCGGAAGATTGGGCCACAGCGCCGTATGACCCCCAGAAAGGGGCCATAATCAGCGCGCAACCCAGCGCGAGCGTGGTAGCGATGCGTCTCTTGTCTTGCAATTTCCCTGCCTCCGGGGCTAGAGCCTGAGACGATAATGTTTGCGCAGCCGGTATCAACTCAAATCCCCGGCATTTTGCGCAGAACAGGCGGCGGATTGCCGCCGACACTGTGAATGAAACTCAACTCGGGAGAGCACCCATGTTCAAAGGCTCCATGCCTGCCCTCGTCACCCCTTTCCGTAACGGTGAAGTGGATGTGGAGACGCTGAAACACCTTGTTGAGTGGCACATTGCCGAAGGCTCCTCTGCGCTTGTTCCCGTTGGCACCACCGGTGAAAGCCCGACCCTGACCCATGACGAACATGAGATGGTCATTGATGTGGTCGTGAAAGCCGCCGCGGGTCGTGTGCCGGTGATCGCGGGCGCGGGCTCCAACAACACGCTGGAGGGCATTCGTTTTGTGGAGTTTGCCAAAAAAGCCGGCGCGGATGCCGCGCTGGTGGTGACGCCTTACTATAACAAGCCGACCCAGCGCGGCATGGTGGCCCATTTCACTGCCCTGCACGACTGCGCTGAAATTCCGATCTTCATCTACAATATCCCGGGCCGGTCTGTGGTCGATATGACCCCGGCCACCATGGGCGAGCTGGCCAAACTTGATCGTATCATCGGTGTCAAAGACGCCACCGGCGATCTGGCCCGTGTGTCGCAGCAGCGCGGCACCTGTGGTGCAGACTTCATCCAGCTGTCCGGTGAGGACGCAACCGCCCTTGGCTTTAACGCCCATGGTGGTCAGGGGGCGATCTCGGTCACGGCCAATGTGGCGCCAAAGCTTTGTGCGGACTTCCAGGCGGCAACGCTTGCCGGTGATTACAAGACCGCGCTTGAATATCAGGACCGCCTGATGCCGCTGCACGACGCACTCTTTATTGAGCCCGGTCTGGTCGGTGCGAAATACGCCATGTCCAAACTGGGTCTGTGCTCGGACGAGGTGCGCCTGCCTTTGACCGGTCTGACCGATGAGACCAAAGCGGTGATTGACGCCGCCCTGGCGCACGCGGGTCTGCTGTAAGCCATTTCCCAATGGGCACGACAAAGGGCCGGGACGCTGCCAGCGTTCCGGTTTTTTCGTTTGGGGTCTTTGGTTTCATGTCCCGGTCCAGAGAAAGGTAGCCAAAGGTCCGAGGGGAGAGGTCCCAGATTGGCGGCGCCGCCGGGTGGGCGGAGGTGGCGGGGCGTATCCGCCCCATGTGCTAAACGTTGTCTCTGCACAGCCCCAAGATGGGGGCCGGGTCCTGAGGGGATCCGAGGGCGTCACGCCCGGATCTATGATCGCGATCGGGAAGAAGTTTAGCCCGGCGGGGTTTGGAGTGCGTGACCGGTGCGTGCGCTGGGGATGCAAAAGGTCAATGGCCCTGTGCGCCAGGGGATCACCGCTTGCCGTAATAGAGGCCCACCACATGCTCGGCTTCGGCAAAGAACAGCCAGCGACAGGCAAACACACCGGCGACATGGCTGAGCACCGCAAGCCCGGCGAGGCTGTGTTTCAGCGCAAGACCCGAGACCGGCAGCAGCAGGAGCAGGGGCGGCAGCACAAAGGCGAGCGAGAACCCTATGATCCGCAGCTTCTGCGCGTGTTTGCGGCCCACCACATGCACAAATTCCCGCAGCAGGTAATTGCTGCCGGTGTGCGGGGGCTCGAACGCGCGCACCGCGCCACGGGACCCCAGCCCGGTTGCAGAGCCAATGTCGCTGCCCGCTGCAGCAAAAGCCCGGTCGCCTCTGTGCCAATAGGCCAGTGCGACGGCACCCGCGAGCACCAAGAGCCAGATTGCCAGCCTTTCCTGCCCGGCCAACAGCGCACCGCCTGCAAGCGCAAAACTCAGGAACTTCA
>SPLB01000186.1 GCA_004566265.1 Paracoccaceae bacterium
ACAGACAAGGCAGCCATGGCAATTCCAAGCGTCAAGGTGCTGAAGATGGAACCAAAAAAGGAAAAAATGAACCTAAGCACGTTTCGGTCTCTTTCGCGGGTTGCGGCCAAATATAGGCAGCATCGGGTCTGGGGTCAAAGATATGGACGTCCGGGATCAGATAAGCGCCCAAGAGGTCAAAAAACAGATTAGCGCCCGATGCGCAATGGTGGAGCGTTTACCGCGCAGCCTATCAGAAATCGGCAGCCAAGGATACGGGCCCACGATCAAAACCCCGCGCCCGCGACATTTTGCAGGACGATTATTGGCGAACCAAGGCACGCCGTGCCTCGTCCTGATTGCGCCATGCGCGGATGCCATTCATGATCCCACGCGCAGCCGTGGCACGCCACTCGGGGTTGGTGATATTGGCCGCGTCCTTGGGACTCGACAAATAGCCGACCTCCACAAGGATCGACGGGATATTAGCCGATTTCAGAACCGAAAACCCCGCAGATTGTAACGGGCGACGGTACATCTTCACCTTCTCACTTTGCAATCCGCGCACAACGGATGCTGCCAGCGACTCGCTGCGGGGTTGGGTTTCTTGCCGCGCAAGGTCCAGCATAATATCCGTGACCGCGTCATCGGTGCCGCGCAGATCTGTGCCGCTCAGCAGTTGCGCGCGATCATGGCGCTCCGCGAGCTTGGCCGAAGCCACGTCAGAGGCCTCCTCAGACAGCACATAAATGCTGGCACCATGGGCCAACCCTTCTGCCAGAGCATCCGCATGGAGCGACACGAACAGATCCGCCTCCACCTGTTGGGCCATTGCGACACGGCGTTCGAGGGACACAAAATAATCCCCTTCCCGAGTCAGCACGACTTCAAATTCGCCGGACCGCATCAGCATCTCGCCCAGTTCATAAGCAAAGCGCAGCATCAGGGATTTTTCGTTCAGATATTTGCCGTTGTAGTCGGTCTCTGCACCCGGATCCAACCCGCCGTGGCCGGGGTCAATCATAACAATCAATGGCCCGTCACGCCCGCGATCCGGGGCCAGCGCAATCGGCTCTGGTTCGGGCAAATCCCAACGCGGATCCTGCGGCGTACCCGCCTGTGCCGCAAAGCTCTTGCTGTCTACGGGCTCTAGCATAACCTGCAAGGCCGCCTCTGCCGTTTCATCATCGACGGTCATTTCGACCTGGGCCACCTTCATTGGGCCACCCAACTCCAATACCATCCGGGACCAACCCGGCACATAGCCACCAAACCGCAAAGCCGTGACATGCGAGCTGCGACCGAGGGTGCCCGCCGCCAGCGCGCTCCAATCGATTTCTTTAAAATCCAGAACCACACGTGGCGGCGCGTCCAGCGTAAAGACTCGGAACGGAACCCCTTGGCTCATCCCAAGTCGCAACCGAATGTCATCTCCTGCGTCCTGCAGGCTGCTGTCTTCTGGCAACACCCGAGCCAGGGCCGAAAACTCCTGTGCGCTCCCAGCGCTCGGCAACAAAATAGCCAACGCCAATAGGGTCACACGGATCATTCCCGCCCCTCCATAAAGGTCTTTAGCCGTGCGAGACCCTCTTCAATGTCCTCTGTTGACCGCGCATACGAAAACCGCAGCGTTGTCGCCCCGCGGACCGGATCAAAGTCGAGCCCCGGCGTGACCGCAACGCCGACTTTTTCCAAAATCTCTGCCGCCAACGCCCGGCTGTTTTGCGTAATGTCCGAAACATCCGCATAGACATAAAACGCCCCATCGGGCGGCGCGATCTTGTCAAATCCCACTTTCGGCAACCCCTCAAGCATCAGCTGGCGGTTCTTGGCATAAACCGCGAGATTGCCTTGCAATTCATCCTCGCACTCGATCGCCGCCAGTGCCGCCAGCTGGCTTGCGTGGGGAGCGCAGATGAACATGTTCTGCGCGATGCGTTCGACGACACGCACGTGATTTTCGGGCACAACCATCCAGCCAACTCGCCAGCCGGTCATGGAGAAATATTTGGAAAAGGAATTGATGACATAACACTCATCCGAAAGTTCGAGCGCAGTGACCGCCTTTGCCTCGTATTCGATGCCGTGGTAGATTTCGTCCGAGATGAAGGACGCCCCGGCCTCTGACGTCGCCGCCATTAAATCCGCCAGCGCCGGTTTGGACAGCATGGTGCCGGTGGGATTTGCAGGGCTGGCCACCAAAAGTCCACGCAAGCCCCGCCCCACAAGATCCGCCGCCACAGGCTGAAGTCGGTTTTCCGCCGCTGTCTGAATGTTCACCGGCTGCATCCCCAGTGCGCTTAGGATCTGGCGATAACTCGGATAGCCCGGCGCACCAATTCCGACACGATCTCCACTGTCAAACAGCGCGGTAAAGCTAAGGATAAACGCCCCCGAAGACCCCGGCGTAATCACCACACGCTTGGGGTTCAGATCCACATTGTACCAGTCCCCATACAGCTGGGCGATGCGAGCCCGCAGCTCAGGCAGGCCTAGTGCAACCGTATAGCCCATCGCGCCAGTGTCCAGCGCCTCTGCCAGCGCACGACGGGCGTGCTCTGGGGCCCCGGTTGCGGGCTGGCCGACCTCCATGTGAATGATATGCTGGCCATTTTCCTCGGCTTTGCGGGCGGCCTCCATCACATCCATCACAATGAAGGGATCAACGTTGGAACGGGTTGAGTTTCGCATTCTGATCTCCCATGGTGCGGCCATGATCTTTGACCGGTTAATCCCCGTCGCGTCAATCCCGGGCCCGGGCTTTCTGCGGCTTTCGGCGCGTTCCCGTGTCGCGCTGACGCTTCTTCTGCTCGGGCTTTGCGTTCTCGGCGGGCCGATGCGGGCGCAGGGGATATCGCTCCTGCGCGATCCAGATATCGAGCATGGGCTGCGCGAATTGGCGACGCCTGTTTTGCGCGCAGCAGGTCTTGACCCCAGCCGCACACGTCTTTTGGTGGTCGACAGTGCAAGCCTCAATGCTTTTGTAATCGACCACACCGCCATCTTTCTGAATTATGGGCTGATTCTGCGTACATCCAAACCTGAAATGCTGCAGGCCGTAATCGCCCATGAGGCCGCCCATATTGCCAATGGCCACATCGGCAGGCGGGGGCAGAATATGCGAAGTGCAGGAACTGCTGCGGGTTTGGGCACCGCATTGGCCGTTCTCGCCGGGGCGCTTGCGGGTGGCGAGGCAGCGGTCGGGATTGCGGCGGGCACACAAACCAGCGCGCTGCGCAGTTTTCTGAGCCACACACGCGCAGAAGAGGCATCAGCAGACCGTTCCGCACTTACCTACTTGCGGCGCGCGGGGATTAACCCCCGCGGGATGGTTGAACTGCACGGGCTCTTCGCAGGCCAAGAGGTGCTGTCCCGCCGCAACCAGGACCCCTACATGCGGTCTCACCCTTTGACCCGCGATCGCATTCGCGCTGCCGAAGCTGTGGTGGCAACCCTGCCCAAGGCCCCCGGAGTTGATCCAGAGGCTGCTTATTGGCTGGCGCGTGTACAGGGCAAGCTCTCGGCCTTCAAACGTGCCCCTAAATGGACCAGACGCCGCCTGCGCAGCGAAACCTATGCAGATGTGAAACTGATGCGCGGCGCCATTGCCGATTTCCGCAGCAACAAGCTAAACGCGGCCCTAAAGCAAATGCGTGAACTGCGCAGCTTACGCCCCAATGACCCCTACTACGCCGAATTGGAAGGTCAGATCCTCTATGAAAACCGCCGCTGGGCCGAGGCCAATGCCGCCTACACCCGCGCAGCACAAGGCGCGCCCAAGGACGCGCTGATCTTGGCCGGTCTGGGTCGCACCCAACTGTCTGCCGGAAAGCCAAAGACTGCATTGGCGACGCTGGAGCGCGCGCGTCTTCGTGATTTCCGCAATCACCGCTTGTTGCGCGATATGTCGCTGGCCTATGCCCAGACAGGGCAACCCGGGATGGCCTCCGTCGTTACCGCAGAACGATACGCTCTGCGCGGCCGCCTGACAGATGCAGGCCAGCATGCAAAACGTGCCCTTGGGCTCCTGCCCGAGGGTTCCCCGCCTTGGCGACGGGCGCAGGACGTGTTCCTCGCCTATGAGCGCTCTGAGAAAAGGAAAAAGAAATGAACGCCCGAACCCGTCTTGCGGCCTCCGCCGCATTTGGACTGAGCCTCCTATCCAGCCCTTTAGCGGCGCTTGACCTCGACAATATGAACAGCAAAGATCGGGACGCCTTTGGTCAGGCTGTGCGCGCCTATCTTCTGGAAAACCCCGAGGTCATTATGGAAGCGGTTGCCGTACTGGAGCAGCGCCAAGCGGCCGCAGATGCCGCCCGTGATGACGCGCTGGTTGAAACCTATATAGCCGAGCTGCAAAACGACGGCTATTCTTGGGTTGGTGGCAATCCCGACGGTGACATTACCGTGGTAGAGTTCATGGATTACCGCTGTGGCTACTGCCGTCGCGCAGTGCCTGAAATTGCGAAACTCTTAGAAAAAGACGGCAATATCCGCCTTGTTGTAAAAGAGTTTCCGATCCTTGGCGAAGCCTCGATGGTTGCCGCGCGATTTGCTATTGCGACAAAGAACCTAGCAGGGGATGACGCCTATAAGGCCGTGCATGATGCGCTGCTGTCCTTTTCAGGTGAACCCACAGATGTTGCCCTGCGGCGTCTGGCCGAGGGGCTGGAACTGGACGGGGATGCCATTTTGGCTGCGATGAACGCGCCCGAAGTCACGGAAGCGATCACCCGCACCCGCGCGCTGGCTCAGCAGCTTTCCATTTCCGGCACCCCGAGCTTTGTGGTCGATACGGAACTGCTGCGCGGCTATCTGCCTGCGGACGCTATGTTGGACATGGTCGCAGAAATCCGCGCCGCCCGCGGCTAAGACGAGGGACGTTCACTCGGCGGCGCTGCCCTGAAACATCCAGAGTGTTTCAGGGCGAAAAAAGGAAGGGGCACAAGGCCCCTTCTTGTATTACTCACCAGCTTCTGGTGCTGCAGACTCGGACTCCAGTGCGGCGGCTTTTTTCTCGACCTCTTGCACAATATGGTCGACCATCTGATCGTTGGACATCTTGTGGCTCGCTTTGCCCGCGAGGTAAACCATGCCGCTGCCCGCACCGCCGCCGGTAAAGCCAACATCGGTCATCAACGCCTCGCCCGGACCGTTGACGACGCAGCCAATGATGCTGAGGCTCATGGGCGTTTTGATATGCGCCAGTCGGTCTTCAAGGGTTTCGACGGTTTTGATCACATCAAATCCCTGGCGCGCGCAGGACGGGCAGGAAATGATATTCACACCCCGGTGACGCAGGCCCAGAGATTTCAGGATCTCGTAGCCAACCTTGACCTCTTCTACCGGGTCCGCAGACAGGCTGACACGCAGGGTGTCGCCAATGCCCATCCACAACAGCTGGCCAAGGCCAATAGCGGATTTAATCGTGCCCGACATCAGACCACCGGCTTCGGTGATGCCAAGATGGATCGGCGCGTCAGTGGTGTCCGCCAGCATCTGATAGGCAGCTGCCGACATAAACACGTCGGACGCCTTAACCGAGATTTTGAACTCGTGGAAATCATGATCCTGCAGGATTTTGATGTGGTCGAGGCCACTTTCAAGCATCGCATCCGGGCAGGGTTCGCCGTATTTTTCCAGAAGCTGCTTTTCCAAAGACCCTGCGTTCACACCAATGCGGATCGAACACTTGTAGTCGCGTGCGGCGCGGATCACCTCGGCCACGCGTTTCTCATCTCCGATATTGCCGGGGTTGATACGCAGACAGGCCGCGCCTGCCTCAGCGGCTTCGATCCCGCGTTTGTAGTGGAAGTGGATGTCCGCAACGATCGGAACTGGGCTTTCGCGCACGATCTCTTTCAGGGCACGGGCAGACGCCTCATCGGGGACCGAGACCCGCACAATGTCTGCACCGGCTTCGGCCGCGGCAAGAACCTGTTCGATTGTTGCCTTGGCGTCGGTGGTGAGCGTATTTGTCATGGTTTGCACCGCGATGGGTGCGTCTCCGCCAACGGGCACATTGCCGACGTGGATCTGGCGGCTCTTGCGGCGTTCAATATTGCGCCAGGGGCGGATGTGATTCATCGACATGCGTCTTCCTGCTCTTGCAGCCCATCGGTCATACTCTGCGCCGATACATAAAGCCGCAAGCCCCTTGCTGCAACATGGTTCCCCATCACAAGTCTCCCTAGCAGGAAGCGGTTACTCGCTCTTTCGGGTCTGTGCGCGCAACTGTGCCACCATTGTCGCCAGAGACAGATTGTCCTTCGCTTTGAGGTCTGCGATGGGGAACCTGTCGGACAATGCGTCCGGATCCAAATTAATCCGCTTTGTCACCTTGCCGCGACCTCCAACGGGGCCGTAATGGGCATCATTGACAGCAAAATAGATGCCACTGCTTTCCCCCGTGCCAAATATATGTGGCTCGTCGGTCTGTGGCACATCATAGGTCTGGCCTGGCTCCATAATGGTTTCAAACAGAACTGTACCGCCTGCGGTTTTGACCTGCACCCAAGACGGGCGCACTGCCAAGATCCGCACACCGGGCGCTCGCGCGGCGACCACCTGCGGGGTGACTGTCTCCTCAGATGCAGCTCCCGGCGAAACCGGGCGATCTGCAACCGTCGTCGCTTCTGACAGCATCACGCTAGGCGCTGTTTCGCGATTGAGCTGGGCAAAACCGGTGAAATTACCAAAATCGCGAGGATCAAGCGTTGCGATCGGCGCATCTCGCGCCACCAGCACCGGCACATCCAGCGCTTGCGGACGATACAGCCGGTTCAGCGCATCGGACGCGTCGTCCACCAAAGCATCAGATACCACCACACCATCCAATGGATCCAGATCCGCCAGAACATCCGGAGTTTGCTCAACCGGGGCAAAGGTAACCTGCTGCACTTGACGAAGCACCTGCGAGGCCCCGTAACCGATACCGCCAATCACGGCAACGAGCACCAGCAATGACCCCACGGCGCGCGGTTCAATACGTGTCACGAGGCTTTCGTCCGCAGGCAAGAACGGCGTGCCCGCAAAAGCTTCGCTTCCAAGCCCGCCCTGCGCGGGGCGTGCTGCAGCGCGCGGTTTCTTTCCTGAGGCCTCCACGGACATACCGTGGGCCACCTCAAAACCGCTTTCGAGGCAGAAGTCGCGGAAGCATTCTTCGGCATCCAACCCGAGGTATCGTGCGTAAGAGCGCACATAGCCCGCGATGAACCCCTGCGTATCAAATACGGAAGGGTCACAGTTTTCAATCGCAGCAATGTACGAAGCTTTTATTCGCAGTTCACGTTGAACGTCCAGCAGCGACTTGCCCATTGTGGCTCGTTCACCGCGCATAACATCTCCGAGACGCAGTTCAAAATCGTCAAAACTCTTTGGTTCTGGCGACGACGTGCTGTCATCGTTTTTGCGCGTTGAAAAGCGCCCGATCATGCCTGTAGTCCTATCGTTTACTGCCTCGAAACCATCCCCTGATACCGAAGTCCGATTCGGATAGAGAGCGTCCCCACTAAAACGATAACACAAAAACGATAACAGAAAACTTCTCAGTGTGTTAACCGGCTAACTCGGCACGATTTAGCGCACAATGAGACCAGAGTTTGTCCATTGCCCTCACCAAATGATCCAATTCTTTTGGGCCATGTACAGGGGACGGTGTGAACCGCAGACGTTCCGTGCCACGCGGAACGGTGGGGTAGTTGATTGGCTGGACGTAGATCCCATAGTCGGACAGCAGCATATCGCTCAGTTTTTTGGTGTGCACCGGATTGCCCACGATCACCGGGACAATATGGCTACCGTGGTCGATGACCGGCAGACCCGCAGCCTTGAGGCGCATTTTCAGAATCCGTGCCTGCCCCTGATGTTTCTCGCGCAACTCGCCGTGTTCTTTCAGGTAGGCTATTGAGGCCGCTGCGCCCGCCGCCACTGCAGGCGCAATCGAGGTGGTGAAAATAAATCCCGGCGCGAAAGAGCGCACCGCATCCACCATCTTCGCAGAGGCTGCAATATACCCGCCCATCACGCCGAAAGCTTTGCCCAGCGTGCCATTGATGATATCGATTCGCTGCGCCAGCCCGTCCCGCTCGCTGACACCGCCACCGCTTGGGCCATACATGCCCACGGCGTGCACCTCATCAACATAGGTCAGTGCGCCAAACTCATCCGCCAGATCGCAGATCGACTGAATGGGGCCAAAGTCGCCATCCATTGAGTAAACGCTTTCAAACGCGATCAGTTTAGGCGCGGCCGGATCGTCGGCCTCCAATAGCGCGCGCAGGTGATCCACGTCATTGTGGCGGAAGATCCGCTTTGCACCGCCATTGCGGCGAACACCTTCTATCATCGACGCGTGGTTCAAGGCATCGGAGTAGATGATCAGCCCGGGGAACAGTTTCGGAAGTGTCGACAAGGTCGCATCATTGGCGACATAGGCCGAGGTAAAGATCAGCGCCGCCTCTTTGCCGTGCAAATCCGCAAGTTCGGCCTCTAGTCGTTTGTGATAAACCGTGGTGCCAGAGATGTTTCGTGTGCCACCAGACCCGGCCCCTGCCCGGTCCACAGCTTCGCGCATCGCTTTTAGAACAACCGGGTGCTGGCCCATACCAAGATAATCATTTCCGCACCACACCGTAATTTCTTCTTGGGTGCCGTCGTCTTTGTTCCACGTTGCGTATGGGAACTGACCTCGTTTGCGTTCAATGTCGATGAAGGTTCGGTATCGACCTTCTTCGTGAAGGGCATCAATCGCTGCATCTAGCGTCGCGTTATAGTCCACCGGTCCCTCCATAGCATCGTCTCCAAATTTCAGTGACACGCACATATGTCCCTGCCCGCCCTTCGGTTCCGGCCCGAAGTTTGGATTGGATACATCCCAGAGCTGGCTTTCTAAAGTGCCCATGAGGATGCAACTTTGACGCAGGTCACCTGCGCCGCCCATCTAACTTAGAAGCTTTCTAGTTTTTCACAAGCGCCATTGGTTGGCGCAACAGCAGCTTTGTGTTGTTTTGGTCGTTTTGCCGCAGGGCTTGTGCAGCCAAAGCAGAACTATACGGGATCAGCTTGCGCCTCTGTGCCATGGGTGCTGGCCTCTGTTTCAGACCACTGATATGATCAGCGCAACGGCGTGCATGACCTTCGATCGCCGTCATATTGAGCAGGAGAGACCCCATGTCAATCAATGACGTATTGGCCACAATCGATAACAATCTGGACGCCGCAACAACGCGCCTTATGGATTTTCTGCGCATTCCGTCCATTTCCACCGATCCTGCTTTTAAAGCCGACTGCGACAAAGCCGCAGACTGGCTGGTTGCCGAACTGAAGTCCATCGGCATTGAGGCCAAGAAATATCCGACCCCGGGTCACCCGATGGTGATGGGTGACGTTGGAACTGAGCACAGCGAGAAACCGCATCTTCTGTTTTACGGTCACTACGATGTGCAACCCGTCGATCCGCTGGAGCTGTGGGACAGCCCACCGTTTGAACCCGCACTGGAAGACACCCCGAATGGCACTGCCATTCGCGGCCGCGGCGCGTCTGATGACAAAGGCCAGCTGATGACTTTTATCGAAGCGTGCCGGGCTTGGGCCGATGTTCATGGCTCTTTCCCCTGCCGCATCACCTTTTTCTTTGAGGGCGAAGAAGAATCAGGGTCCCCGTCACTGATCCCGTTTCTGAACCAACACGCCGAGGCGCTGAAGGCTGATGTAGCACTGATCTGCGACACCTCGATGGTGTCGCGCGGTGTGCCCTCGATCGCTTCGCAGCTGCGCGGGATGGTCAAGGATGAGTTCACACTGGTCGGCCCCAAGATGGACCTGCACTCTGGCCATTACGGTGGTCCCGGCCTGAACCCGCTGCGCGAAATCTCCAAGCTTATTGCGTCTTTCCATGATGATGAAACCGGCGCTGTTGCAGTGGAAGGTTTTTATGAAGGCGTGCATGAAGTGCCCTCCGACATCTTGCGCCAATGGCAGTCCTGCGGCTTTGACGAAAACGACTACCTCGACAATGCGGGATACACTGTCGCGCACGGTGAAAAGGCCTACTCTACGCTGGAACAGCAATGGGCCCGCCCGACGCTGGAAGTGAACGGCCTGTGGGGCGGCTATCAGGGCGCAGGCACCAAGACGGTGATTCCCTCTGAGGCGCACTGCAAGATCACCTGCCGGCTGGTGGGAGACATGGACCCCGAGAAACTGCGTGGGAAGATTCGCAAACACGTCGAAGACCGTCTGCCCACCGATGCCAAGGTGATTTGGGATCAGGATCTAGATGGCTCTCCTGCTTACGTTATTGACACCACCCGGGCTGAATTCGCGGCAGCACGTGTTGCGCTGACCGAAGAATGGAACCGCGAGGCCGTGTTCTCGGGCATGGGCGGTTCCATCCCGGTGGCGGGCTATTTCAAATCAATTCTCGGCATGGATGCCATGCTGGTGGGCTTTGCCAACGACGACGACGCCATCCACTCTCCGAATGAGAAATATGATTTGGAAAGCTTTCACAAAGGCGCACGGTCTTGGGCACGTATCCTATCCGCGCTGAGCAAGTGAGCCATGTTGAAACTCTGATGATGTGAACGCCCTCCGACGGCATCGATGTGCAAAGATGGATCTTCGATGTTCCACAATGGAGGACGGTCCTGTCAGAAGTCTTCCCGGTCGGGCGCGATCTGGCGAACAGTGTCTTGCGGGTTCGCAGGGCAGATGGACCGCGGCGACCTGCTTTGCGCAAGAGGTTGCGGAGGGATTGGATGCTGGCCTTCTTCAGCGGGTTACAGCCCTGCGTTGTCGCGATGGAAGCCTATAGCGGCGCGCCTTTCTGGTGTCGTGAGATCGCCAAGTTGCGTCAGGATGTACGGCGCATGCCACCCTCCGAGGTGACGCCCTTTTTCAAACGCCAGAAAAATGATGCAACTTAGGCGATCTGCGAAGCAGCCCTGCATCCGAAGATGCGGTTCGTTCCGGTAAAGATCGCGGAACCAAAGGGCTCCGCCATGGCGTACCGGCTTCGCGCGCCTTTGATCCGCCAGCCGATCCAGTCGATCAATCGCCTGAAACCGCAGGCACAGGCCTGCTGACTTTTATCTATTCGCGGACTTCAGGTCGATTGAGGTCTGACCAAGCAAGCAGATCTTGGGTTTCACTGAGCGCCGGCGCACATCAAGACACGCACATGAATGCGCACAGTCGTCCGGCCAATCTCCACCAAATTTGCAAAAACAATTCGCCGCCCACGGGATCTGCCGATGCAGACCAATCTGATCCATCAACACGTTTGCAACACCACCCCTCTGACCGCGCGGAAATTGTGCCAGCCGCCAATTCCATCAGTCTCATCGACCGGACGCCAGAACGTCGCAGACTGCTTCGGTGACCGTGGAC
>SPLB01000187.1 GCA_004566265.1 Paracoccaceae bacterium
GCGCCGGCGGCAAATGCCCGGCGGGACATGTACATGGGGTTCTTTCTGCTCATTTTTTGTCTCGTGCCTGTCGAGGAGAAGTCTGAAGTGTTTCTTCGTTCCGATGTACTATATTCGCAAAAAATGGCTCTGTCATCCTATTGAAGGTTTTGTTAAGCGAATTCTTGCTGTTGTAGCAGTGTGTTGAGGCAGGTGGGACGCAGTGCCTATTGGGTCAAGGTCCGCGCGGCTTGGGGGGCAAAATAGGTCAACACGCCATCACAGCCTGCACGCTTGAAGGCAAGGAGGCTTTCCATCATCACCGTTTCACCCTCAATCCACCCGTTTTGAGCCGCGGCCTGGATCATCGCATATTCACCAGACACCTGATAGGCAAAGGTTGGCACTTCAAATTCCGTTTTCACGCGATGGCAAATGTCCAGATATGCCAGACCGGGTTTCACCATAACCATATCCGCCCCTTCGATAATGTCCCGTTCGATCATGCGCAGAGCCTCGTTCGAATTCCCAGGATCCATCTGGTAGGTCTTTTTGTCGCCCTTCAGCGCCCCGGACGCGCCCACAGCGTCCCGGAACGGTCCGTAGTAGGCAGAGGCGTATTTTGCGGAATAGGACATAATGGTCACATTCTGGTGACCTGCGTTTTCCAATGCGCCACGGATCGCGCCAATTCTGCCGTCCATCATGTCGGAAGGACCGATAATGTCAGCGCCTGAATCCGCCTGCGCCAGTGTCATTTTGATCAGCGCGTCAACAGTTTCATCATTTCGGATTTCTCCATCAATAACAAAGCCATCGTGACCGTTGATATTGTAAGGATCAAGCGCAACATCAGTCATGACTGCAATGTTTGGCGCGGCGTGTTTAATGGCACGGATCGCCCGATTGCAAAGGTTATCCGGATTCCAGGCTTCGGCACAATCAGCGGTCTTCAGTTTGGGGTCTGTATAGGGAAAAATGCAGATCGCGGGTATACCAAGGGCTTCGGCCTCGCGCGCGGCATCAGACAGTTTGTCGATTGAATGGCGCGCAACGCCGGGCATAGATGGGATCGGTTCTTCGATCCCTTCGCCTGCACGCACAAAGACCGGCCAGATCAGGTCATCCACTGTCAGTGTGTTTTCCCGAACCATCGCACGGATTGCAGAGCTTGCGCGCAACCTGCGCGGGCGGGCGTGAGGAAAGGGCGCTTGAATTGGGGGCATTTTTGACACTCTCTGGATCCGAAGATAGGCACTTGGTGGCATGGAATGGCGCTGAACCTCAAGAGCATTGCCGATTTTGAGATCCCCCTGAGTAGGAATGTCGCGCTTGGTTTTGAAATCAGAGATCTAGCTCTTGTGTCAGACGGGTGCGCATTGGATATAGAGTAGGATTTCCGGAGCGGTCCCGTCCTGCGAAACGGGCGGTGCAGCCGCTGGGACCAACAATTTGACAAGATGGGGCCGCGCGTGGACCTGATTCACTTCCTGACCGAAATGATTGATCTGCGATCGTTTTCCAACCTCTGGTATTGGATCGGCCTGGCGGTTTTGTGGTCCTCAGCCAGCCACTGGGTTCTAGGGGTTCCCTTTGATTTGATCGCGCGCGCAGGCCGCCAGGAAGGTCAGGCACGGAATGACCTTGATATAGCCGTTGGAGTACAGGTGCGGCGTGCGTTGCATATTGCTGATACGGCAGGAAACTTTCTGACTGCCTTTGTTTTTTTTGTGCTGACGGTCTTGGTGCTTCTGGGCTTTGTCTACGCGGTGGAGTTTGCGCAGGCTGTGTTCCTTATGGCGTGCCCTATGTCGCTCGTTGGCGCGTTGAACATGCGCGCCGCCCGACAGATCGTTTCGAAAGACTTGGCAGGGGATGCATCGCGCAAGGTGTTATTGCGAACACGTCTGAAAGTCCAGGTTCTTGGCGCGGTCTCGATCTTTGTGACAGCTTGCTGGGGCATGTATCAGAACCTGGTAACAGGGGTATTCTGAGCGCAGGCCTATAGATATGAGCCGCTTTAAACGCGGTGCGAGGAAAGGAACGGCGCAGATGGCGCAGAACACTTTGGTCATGGGCGGCGCGCCCGAAGGGTTTGATGCCCGACTTCTCCTGGCGGAGGTCGCAAAGACTGGCGCGCCTGTCGTGCATGTCGCCCGCGATGACAAGCGGATGGAGGCGATGCGGGCCGCGCTTGCCTTCTTTGGGCCGGATATGCCGGTTGTGATCTTTCCCGGTTGGGACTGTCTCCCTTATGATCGGGTATCGCCAAACGCCGATATTGCTTCGGCGCGAATGGCGACCCTTGCTGCGCTGGTTCATCAAATGCCGTCGCAGTTCATTCTGTTGACCACCTTGAATGCTGTGACCCAGCGTGTGCCTGCGCGATCCGTTCTGCGAGAGGCAGCCTTTACCGCCCATGTGGACCGGCGTGTGAATGAAGAAGCGCTTCGTAACTTCCTGGTTAGGATGGGCTTTACAAAGGCGCCATCCGTGATGGAGGCTGGTGATTATGCGGTGCGCGGCGGCATTATTGACATCTTTCCGCCGGGAGAAAGCGGCCCGGTTCGGTTGGATCTTTTTGGCGATGTTCTGGATGGCGCGCGCCGCTTTGACCCAATCACCCAGCGCACCACCGAAAAGCTCGATGTGGTGGAACTTGCGCCGGTGTCCGAGGTTATTTTGGACGATGCTGCAATCACGCGTTTCCGTCAGAACTACCGGCTGGAGTTTGGCGCGGCGGGCAATGATGACCCGCTTTACGAAGCCGTGAGTGCCGGTCGCAAACATCAGGGGATGGAGCATTGGCTGCCGTTCTTCCATGAAAAACTTGAGACCTTGTTTGATTACCTGCCGACCGCGTCGATCACTCTGGACGATCGGGTCACAGCCGCACGTCTGGCGCGTTGGGATAGCATTGTGGATCAATACGAAACCCGCAAGGTTGCGATGCAGGCCAAGGGACGTTTGGACAGTGTGTATAAGCCTGTGCCACCGGGGCTGCTATATCTCGACGATAACGCCTGGGAAGTCGCCCTCGACGAGCACCGGGTGATCCAGTTCCACCCGCTACCGCAGGCCTCTGGCCCCGGTGTTGTGGATGCTGGCGGGCGCATTGGACGTAATTTTTCGCCCGAGAGGCAGCAGGAAAGTGTAAGCCTTTTCGGTTCTTTAGCCGATCATGTGAAAGCGAAGCTGCTGAAGGGGCCAGTGCTGATCGCATCCTATTCAGAAGGGGCACGCGAACGTCTGACCGGGTTGATCGAAGATGAAGGCGTGGCCGAAGCAATCCCGGTGATGGACGGAACCCGCTTGGGCAAATCCGGTCTGCATCTGGCGGTCTGGGCGCTGGAACACGGGTTCGAGACACCGAATATGACGGTGATCTCAGAACAGGATGTTCTGGGCGACCGTCTGATCCGCGCGCCAAAAAAACGCCGCAAGGCCGAAAACTTCTTAACCGAAACCCAATCGCTGAGTCCGGGCAATCTGGTGGTACATGTGGACCATGGTATTGGCCGCTACATGGGGCTGGAGGTTGTGACGGCTGCGGGGGCTGCGCATGAGTGTATTCTGCTGGAATATGCAGAGAACGCGAAGTTGTACTTGCCGGTGGAAAACATTGAATTGCTTTCCAAATATGGGCATGACGAGGGACTTCTGGATCGTCTGGGAGGCGGCGCGTGGCAGGCCAAGAAAGCCAAGCTCAAAGAACGCATTCGCGAAATGGCGGATCGTCTTATTCGCATCGCTGCCGAACGCGCCCTGCGCAAGGCGCCGGTCATTGATCCGCCGCCCTCTGCCTGGGAGGAATTCTCGGCCCGGTTCCCATATCAGGAAACCGAAGACCAGCTGCGCGCCATTGGCGATGTCATGGACGATCTGCATTCCGGCGCGCCCATGGATCGTCTGGTCTGCGGCGATGTTGGCTTTGGTAAAACCGAGGTCGCCATGCGGGCTGCGTTTGTTGCGGCCATGTCGGGCCTTCAGGTGGCGGTGGTCGCACCCACAACGCTTCTGGCACGTCAACACGCTGCCGGTTTTGCTGAACGGTTCCGCGGTTTCCCCCTGGAAGTCAGACAGTTGTCGCGCTTTGTTTCCACAAAAGAGGCGTCGGAAACCAAAAAAGGCATGGCCGCGGGTACGATTGATATTGTTGTCGGCACCCATGCGCTTCTCGCGAAGAACGTCAAATTCCAAAACCTTGGTCTCTTGATTATCGACGAAGAGCAGCATTTTGGCGTGGCGCACAAAGAACGGCTCAAGCAGTTGCGAAGCGACATTCATGTGCTGACCCTGACCGCAACGCCAATCCCACGAACCTTGCAGTTAAGCCTGACGGGTGTGCGCGATCTGTCGATCATCGGCACACCACCCGTCGATCGTCTGGCAATCCGAACCTATGTCAGCGAATTTGACGCGGTGACCGTCCGCGAGGCGCTGCTGCGCGAGCACTATCGCGGTGGGCAGAGCTTTTATGTAGTGCCGCGCATTAAGGACTTGGCCGAAGTCGAGGATTTCCTGAAGAAACAGCTGCCTGAGCTCACCTATGTGGTGGCGCATGGTCAGCTGGCAGCGGGAGAGCTGGATGATCGGATGAATGCCTTCTACGACGGCAAATATGACGTCCTGTTGGCAACAACGATTGTCGAAAGCGGTCTGGATATTCCGACTGCCAATACCATGGTTGTACACCGGGCCGATATGTTCGGTCTGGCGCAGTTGTACCAGATCCGGGGGCGCGTGGGACGCTCCAAGACGCGCGCCTATGCCTATCTGACAACAAAACCACGCCAGCGCCTGACCGACACAGCCGAAAAACGCCTGCGTGTGCTGGGCTCGCTCGACACGCTGGGGGCGGGTTTTACCCTTGCTTCCCAAGACCTTGATATTCGCGGTGCAGGTAACCTTTTGGGCGAAGAACAGTCGGGGCAGATGCGCGATGTGGGTTATGAATTGTACCAATCCATGCTGGAAGAGGCGATCGGCAAGATCAAGTCGGGCGAGCTTGATGGGTTGACGGATGGCGACGACCAATGGGCGCCGCAGATCAATCTGAGTGTGTCTGTTCTGATCCCCGAGGACTATGTCCCGGATTTGGATGTGCGTTTGGGGCTCTATCGCCGATTGTCGTCGCTGACCACCAAAGTCGAATTGGAAGGGTTCGCCGCTGAGTTGATCGACCGATTTGGGAAAC
>SPLB01000188.1 GCA_004566265.1 Paracoccaceae bacterium
GCTCGCGTGCTGGTCGTGGCCATGGACGACCGTGAAAAGGTTGTGCAGCTTGTAGAGTATGCCAGCCGGGCCTATCCAGACCTGCATATTGTGGCGCGCGCCTATGACCGCACACATGTGTTCCAGCTCTATCGCGCGGGTGCGCGCGACATTGTCCGCGAGATGTTTGACAGCTCCCTGCGTGCGGGGCGCTATGTTCTCGAAAACAGCGGCCTGTCCGAATACGAGGCCGCGCAGGCCGAACAGACCTTTTATAACCACGATCGTATGACCGTCCGTGAACTTGCGCAGTTTTGGGATCCCAACGTGGCCGCAGGTGACAACCCCGAATACATCAAACGCTCAAAGGAAC
The DNA here is from genome assembly GCA_004566265.1 of Paracoccaceae bacterium. Classification (GTDB taxonomy): domain Bacteria; phylum Pseudomonadota; class Alphaproteobacteria; order Rhodobacterales; family Rhodobacteraceae; genus Epibacterium. The sequence goes on from SPLB01000188.1 coordinate 353, forward strand.
TGCACCGAGATCTGGAAACGGCATTGCTAGACCTAGCGGACCGCAAAGACGACAGTGGGGCCTGACCTTTTGGTCAGCCCCTCAATCAGCCCCTGTCTCAGCCCATCAACCGCGCGGCTTAACCGTCGGCCACGCCCGCTTCGGCAAAGGTCGACATGCCGCTGTGACAGGCCAACGCGCCTTTCAAGATCTGAATCGCAAGCGCCGCACCAGAGCCCTCGCCCAGACGCAGTCCCAGCGACAGAAGCGGCTTTTTCTCAAGGTGGTTCAAGAGCGACGGATGCGCGCCCTCAGCGCTTTCGTGACCCGCCACGCAGTGATCCAGCGCCCCTTTCACGGTTTTTGCCAAAGCTGCCGCAGCAGCACAGGAAATAAACCCATCCAAAATCACCGGAATGCGCAGAAGGCGTGCTGCCGCCATGGCACCCGCCATCGCAGCCACTTCACGGCCACCCACCCGTTGCAGCGCGTCCAGACCGTCTTGTATCTCCGACCCATGCAGCGCTACCGCTGCGGCCACCACCTCGGTTTTGAACTGCAGAACCTCATCGCTGACGCCGGTGCCGCGACCGGTCCAGATCGACGCCGTACCGCCAAACAATGCATGACAAATCGCGGAGGCCGCCGTGGTGTTGCCAATGCCCATTTCGCCAACCACCAACAGATCAGACTTTTGATCCACCGCGTTCCAGCCGACCCGCAGCGCCCTCAGGAATGCGGCGTCGCTCATAGCCGGAGCTTCCGAAAAATCAGCCGTCGGAGAATCAAGATCAATGGCGTGGACGTCCATTTTTGCTCCCGCCAGTTTGGCCAGCTGGTTGATTGCAGCCCCCCCTGCCTCAAAGTTTGCAACCATCTGCGCCGTCACTTCAGGCGGGAAGGCCGATACCCCCTTAGCCGTCACACCGTGGTTGCCCGCAAAGATGATCACCTGCGGTGCTTTGATTTCGGGCCGGGGCTCACCGCGCCAGCCTGCATACCAAATCGCCAAATCCTCCAGCCGTGCCAGCGCCTGAGGCGGCTTGGTCAGCTGCCTGTTGCGCGCCTGAGCGTCGGCAAGTGCAGCAGCATCCTGCACAGGTGCCACGGAAAGCAGGTGGCGAAAGGTTTCAAGTGACGAAAGTTCTGGCAGCATGTAAAAGCCTCATTGCACGGGCGTTCCCAAAACGGGTAAAGCGGTTTGAAACTGTTTAACCGCAGTATCCGGTCCCGCAAGCCCTTGAAGAGGCGCATACGTGCGAAAAATCGATATCTGCCCCCGCGACATTGCGCTTTCCCTCGTGCTGCTCACGCGCCTGCCTGTACCAAATTTGCCAAAAGCGGCGTTTGCGCGCCAAGCGCAGGCAACTTGGGCGTTTCCCCTCGTCGGTCTGGCAGTGGCCCTTCCGGCTTGTGGCCTCGCTTGGGGGCTCTTGGCCTTGGGGCTTCCTGCGCAGGTTGCCGCTGGCGGGTGTCTTGGCCTGCAGATCCTGCTGACCGGTGCGATGCATGAAGACGGGCTCGCCGACAGCGCTGACGGGCTCTGGGGCGGGTTCGATCAGGACCGCCGCCTCGAGATCATGAAAGACAGCCGCATTGGCGCCTATGGGGTGATTGCCCTAATCCTTGGCCTCGGCCTGCGGTGGAGCCTCTCTGCGGCGCTGCTCGCCGCTGGGCAGCTCTGGTCGCTCGTGGCGCTTGCCATGCTCAGCCGCGCCGTCATGCCTTGCTTGATGGCATCCCTGCCCAATGCGCGTGGAAGTGGGCTCTCGGAACAGGTAGGTCGCCCAAACCCAGCACCTGCGGTGCTGGGGGCGGTGCTCGCCCTTGGGGCGGGCTTTGCCTTTACCGGCGCCCCCATTTGGATCATGGGCTTCACAGCGGCGCTCACCGCTGTTGCCGTGGCGCAGATTGCAAAGGCCAAGATCGGCGGTCAGACCGGAGACATCTTAGGTGCAAGCCAGCAATTGGCGGAAATCACCTGCGCCATAGCCCTGCTGGCCCAACTTTAATCAAAAAACCGCGCCCGAACGGACGCGGTTTCATTCTCGAACCGAATACGAGTTTAGGCCGCGCGGGAGGTCAGAACCTCGTCCACTTGCTTGGCAGCGGCCACTTCGTCCCCGCCAGACACAGCTGCAACTTCGCGGGTCAGGCGCTCAAGCGCCGCTTCATAAAGCTGACGCTCGGAATAGGATTGTTCGCGCTGGTCGTCATTGCGATGCAGATCGCGCACCACTTCCGCAATAGAGATCAGATCGCCAGAGTTGATTTTTTGCTCGTATTCTTGCGCCCGGCGGGACCACATGGCGCGTTTGACCTTCGCTTTGCCCTTCAGGGTCTTCATGGCCGCATCGATCACATCAGGACTGGACAGAGACCGCATTCCAACATCGGTTGCTTTATTGGTCGGCACCCGAAGGGTCATTTTGTCTTTCTCGAAGGTAATAACAAAAAGCTCCAGTTTGAAGCCGGCCACTTCCTGTTCCTCGATCGATACGATCTGCCCCACACCATGCGCTGGATAGACGATATAATCGTCGGGACGGAACTCGAGCTTCTTCGATTTTGTCATACAGGTCTTTCCTCACGATGCGGCGGCCCAAAGAGGCCGCCCTACA
>SPLB01000189.1 GCA_004566265.1 Paracoccaceae bacterium
GCCTGAAGCGCGCCCATCAGCGAGTCGACTGTCCAAGTCTGTGTCATGTTATCCTCTTGTTTTCATAAAAGTGGGCCCGAACGGCAGGCTCAAATGCACATGGCGATATGGCAAAACAGCTAACCACACAGCGCGTCTACTTCAAGTGTTGAAGCGGCAATCCCCTTGTGGCAAGCTCGCTTATAGTCAGCCTTCTCCTGGGCTGTTGGATTACTTGGAAGTGCATTTTGCCAGTCTTGTCTAGGCTATTTTTCAAACTCTACCACGAGCTTCTGGAGCTAAGCGTTTGGATATTGCTGCTCCTGTGTTTTGCCTTTTTTGCCCTCTCTTGGTCGTTCTTCTGGCTGGCTGGAGAAACAGATCTGACCGCCAATGTCGTGACCTTTGTCTATTTCGCGGCGACCACGGCGTCGACGGTGGGGTATGGTGATTTCTCGCCGCAGACAAATGCAGGCAAACTGGTTGCGGCTTTCTGGTTCTTTCCGGGGGCCTTGTTGATTTTCTCGGCGGCGCTTGGGCGACTGGCTGGGTCGATGGTCGAAAGGATTAGGCGCATGGCCGACGGGCATGGCAACTATGAACGGATGAATGGTGCGACTGTCATTGTCGGCTATCATCGTGAACAAACACCGCTGATGGTCGAGAACCTCGTGGCTGGCGACGATGGGGATGACAAAATCGTGCTGCTCACCACGGTTACAGATGCGGATGTGCCGGAAGGGGTTTATCTGGTGAAATCAGACCGGCTGGATGCGCTTGCACCGCTCAAACGCGCCGGGATCCCAAAGGCGCAGAAGGCGCTTGTTTGCGCTGGCAGCGACGCGGAGACGTTTAACACCTGCCTTGCCATTCGCGAGCTGAATGAAACCGTCCATGTGGCGGCGTTTTTTGAAGACCGCGACACGGCACACCGTGCATCGCGGATTGCGGGTGTGGAAACCGTGGTTGCAAATACCAGCGAAGCCTTGGTGCGTGCGGCACAGGATCCCGGGTCCGGTCAAATCCTTATGGCCCTGTCCGCCGCCAATGTTGGGGCGACTATCTATTCAGCGCAAACGCAAAACCCGCTGGAGGTTGCGACCTTGCAGCAGGCGCTGACAGCTTTGAATGCAACCCTTATTGCGGTCTCGCAGCCGGATGAAAGCGACTATTCATTCTGCCCCTATCCCGCGTTACTCCGGGCGAATGGCGCGTTTTACTACCTGTCCAAAGCTCGGTTGACGTCCAAGGCGATACACGCAGCTGCAGGAGGCGGAGATGTTTCGATCGTGGTTTAAACGCCCCCAAACCCCCGCCACCCCTGAGGTTCTGGGTCTGACGATCGGCCGGGCGATCCGGTTGGACACAATGGAGTTTCGCCTGTTGCCACATGACAGTCTGTTTGTCGGCCCGGAAACGGATATGATGGTGACCGCACAAGGGGCTTGCGATCTGGGCGAGCAGTCGTTTCTGCACCGATTTTACCCCGATGACGACCGGTTTCTTCTGCAGGTGCAAGGCGGCGACGGTCATGAAGACCCCCGCGTGGACGAGCTGATGTTGTGGTTTTTCCATGACGTCCAATACCCTGCAGGCGAAACCGCTTGGAAAGATCATCTCACCCGCCTGCGACAACCCCGGTTTGCGTTGCACACAGAGACCGGCACTGTTGAATTTGAGCGCGCGTGGTTCAATGACAGCCCTATCGCCCAAGATCCCGTGACCTATTGGGAAGAGGTTCGCGACTCCCGAGAACAGTCAGAGCCAACTCGCATTTTCCAATCCGCCATGCTGTTTGCGCGCACCGCAACGGATGGACGCGACGATATGCTGTTGGTCAATATGGAAGAGCCCGAACACGGTGAGCGTGCCGTGTCCTTCATGATTGGCCGCAGCCTGCCGCAGCACAGCCTGATCACCTGACACTCTACTTGCAAGGCCCAAAGGAGCTTTGATTTGCAATGACCGACCTTCTTTATTCTCTTTCTGGTGTGGTGCCGTTCCTGATCTACTTCGGAACAAGCATTGCAATGCTGCTGATATTCATGTGGCTCTACATGCGAATGACACCTGTTGATGAGGTGGCGCAGATCCGTGAAAACAATGTCGCGGCCTCGCTGGTGTTCAGCGCCGCGTTTGTTGGTTTTGCCTTGCCCCTGGCCAGCGCTGCGGCAAATTCGGTCGGATTTGTCGATTTTCTGCTTTGGGGTGCCATAGCCGGGATCGCACAATTGCTGGTGTACCAGATTTTCCGTCGGTTCTATCCGCTGGTTGCGGAACGCATTTCGCGGGGCGAAATGGCCGTCAGCACCAAACTGGCTGGATTGTCAATCACGGTCGGGCTGCTGAACGCCGCCTGCATGACCTATTGAGGAGGCGGATATGAAACGTTCAAGATCGGTCACTCTGGTCGCCATGGCAGGAGCGGCGGTTAGCCTCAGCGCCTGCGATCCAGCTCCGGACAGCGAAGGGTCGGTTTACGCGTCAGAGGCGCAGTGTATTCAGGAAGATTTTGTGCCTGATGCGGATTGTGCCGCCCTGTTTTCCAAGGGCGAAGAAATTCACGAAAGCACTGCCCCCCGGTATGCCACACGAAGCCTATGCGAAGATCAACATGGTTTTGGGCAATGCGAAAGCGGCCTCTCCTATGCCTCACCGCGTCCTTACGGCTACTTGATTGCAGGATCACTGGCGACCCTGGCGCTGAGCGACGCGGTGCGCCCTATCTATCCTGATCGAAAGCGTCGCGGTTACTATATGACCGGTGGCAGTTATATTCACTTTTCTTCCGGGAGAACCGTGAAATACAGATCGTCGGAGCTCAAGAAATTTAATGTGAATGCGCCCCGTGCTGTGCCCAAAATTCAGACCCGTACCACAGTGGTGTCCCGAAACGGTTTTGGCAGCAGATCTGGTTCATTCGGGAGCTGAGTGACGTCGTGTTCCCCATATCGGCTGTGGACCAGCTCCGCGCTCAACACTGCATATGCAAGATGTGACGTCAGTTTCTCAAAAGCCGCTATGGCATGTCTGTAAACCGCGAAGAACAGCTTGGAGATTACAGAAATCAAAGATGCCGAAGCGGCGAACGCGCTGACACTCCGCTTTCCCGACATTGGTCTGATCACCGCGCCAAACCTGCTGTATACCAGCGCGCCTGTTTTCCCATTGAAAAACGCCGCGAATTGGATCGTTATGAGTTAAGACGTTCCCCGCACGAGAGGCCTCAAGATGAGCGGAGCGGGGCACGAGCCGCCAGCCAGCCGTGGTGCCTCTTACACTGCCATCTTGTGATTGAATTTCTTAAATGATGTTGTCTTGAGCAGTCCCGACGCCGAAACCGCCATCGCAGTAGGTGGCGGCGCTCACTTGAAATCCAGAGGTCAGGACCTTCTTGGGTTGCCATCTATCGCTTTCAGCAAACGAGTTAGCGCGTTCTTCTTTGTGTGCGCGCAACCGTCGTTCGGGGATGTTGGACGACATGCGTGACGTGAACCGTTGGCCTCAGCCAGCGCGGGCACTTGATGATGGCCTTCCTCAGCTTGCTAAGCTTGGGGGTTCAAAATCAGATAGACCCCGTCACAAACTTTGATCAATCTCGGCGCAAAATTTTTGTGATAACGAACAAAACACGATGTCCTCTGCTATTTAGGTGCTGTAACGGTAGGTCGGAGGTATCCCCAATGACCGCAGCCAACACACCTGCTCAACAGGAGAACATCGACAGCCCGCAAGGCCTTGGCTTTGCGCTTGGTGCCTATGTCATGTGGGGCTTTCTTCCACTTTATATGAAGTTGTTGGCGCATATACCTCCGGCCGAGGTGGTGACACATCGCGTGCTGTGGTCGGTGCCAATTGCAGGGGCACTTTTGCTGTTGTTACGCCGCGTTGATGATCTTTTGGCGGCTCTGCGGTCGCCGCGCACGTTGATGATGGGCTGCGTCACAGCGGCACTTATCTCGCTCAACTGGGGGATCTACGTTTGGGCGATCAGCGCCGGTTTCGCAATTGAGGCAGCGCTGGGCTATTACATCAATCCGCTGTTTTCCATTGCGCTGGGCGCGCTTTTGTTGGGCGAGCGCTTAACACGCATGCAAATGGTGGCTGTGGCGCTGGCCGCGCTGGCCGTGTTGATTTTGACAATTGATGCAGGGCGTCTGCCACTGGCCGCGTTGGGTCTGACAGTGTCTTGGGGGTTTTACGCACTGGCAAAAAAATCCCTGCCTATCGGTCCAAATCAGGGGTTCCTGCTCGAGGTCCTGATCCTGACGCCGCCTGCATTGGCATATTTGATTTATTTAAGCGCGACCGGTCAGAACCATTTCTTTGACGGCTGGCCCAATCTCCTGATGCTCATGGGATGTGGTGTGGTGACGACGATTCCGCTGGTGCTCTATGCCAATGGAGCAAAACTGTTGCGGCTATCGACCATTGCGATCCTGCAGTATATTGCGCCGACAATGATCTTCCTGATCGCGGTTTTTGTTTTCCAGGAACCTTTTGGCGGGGCGAAGCTGCTGGCCTTTCCACTGATCTGGGCAGCGCTGGTGATTTATTCGACGACCCTGTTCAACCAGATGCGCAAGAAGGTATGAAGGCTTAGTCATCTGTGTCCTTACGGGTCGCGCCGCAGGCCAACCGGGCAGCGCTATTGGCCACAACGTCGGCCTCATCTCAGTCCTCCACGAACACGGGACGGATTTGGGCATAGTGCACGCCGTTTGGCCGGAGGGGCGCCCGCACCTGCTGCGGCCGACGATTGTCGGGACGCGCTCAGTTTTCCTCGGCACCAGAGTTATCCATGAAAAAGCCAACGCCGTGACGCCGAGTCGGCGTGCATGTCGGAGCGGCTGACCAAACGTGGTAATCCCGGGCGAACCTGTCTCGACGCGCTGCGCGAACAGCAATAGCCTCCGACGCAGGCCGAAGAATAGCGACAGCTTGCGATAGGGGTAAAATGCGACTAGCTAGGCGCTCATGACCCTGTGCAACAACTATAGCCCTCCCAATGTACCCTTGGATATTCTGCATGATGATGCAGAGATTCTGGTGGTGAACAAACCCGCGGGTCTGCTCTCGGTGCCGGGCCGGGGCGATCATCTGGCTGACTGCCTGATTTCGCGCATTCAGGCGGTGTTTCCGCAGGCTTTACTGGTGCACCGGCTGGACCGGGACACTTCGGGCGTTATGGTCTTTGCTCTCACGGCACACGCACAGCGGCATCTGTCCATGCAATTTGAAAAACGGACTACAAAAAAAGCCTATGTGGCGTGGGTGCAGGGACGGGTAGAGCCACGCGCGGGCAAAATTGATCTACCTCTGATTGTCGACTGGCCCAACAGGCCGCGTCAGAGGGTCTGTCATGAGACCGGCAAGCCTGCGATCACCGACTGGAAAGTCATCCGTTACACCGACGGCCCCGAGGGAGAAACCAGCCGAATGCGCCTGACGCCGCAAACCGGGCGCTCGCATCAGCTGCGGGTGCATATGCTCTCGCTCGGTCATCCGATCCTCGGCGATCCGCTTTATGCAAGCGGTGCCGCACTCGATCAACCGCGCATGATGCTGCATTCCGAGGAACTTCGGATCAAACATCCCGACAGTGGCGAGAGCCTGAAGTTCCGAGCGAAAGCAGATTTTTGAAGCGTCACGCCACGCGCAGGA
>SPLB01000190.1 GCA_004566265.1 Paracoccaceae bacterium
CTGGAAGGTTCGAACGTCAATGCCATCCACCAGATGTCCCGCATGATCGAGATCCAGCGCGCCTATGAAATGGGCCAGAGCTTCCTCACGTCTGAGGATGAACGGGTCCGAAGTGCCATTGAAAACTTGATGAAATAAGGAGGAACCCCATGCGTGCCTTGAAAATCGCAGCCACCGGCATGAGTGCTCAGCAACTGCGTGTGGAGACAATCTCCAACAACCTGTCAAACATGAACACCACCGGATATAATGCGCGCCGCGCTGAATTCGCCGACCTGCACTACCAGCAGGTGTCGCGCGCAGGTACCGTTAATGCCTCCGACGGCACCACCCTGCCAACTGGTGTTCAGGTTGGTCTGGGTGTGCGCCCCTCTGCGGTCTCTGTGTACCTGAAGCAGGGGCCGCTGTCGGAAACTGGCAATGACCTTGATGTGGCGATCCAGGGCAATGGCTATTTCGAAGTCACCCTGCCCAATGGCGACAGCGCCTTTACCCGCGATGGTTCGTTTAAGCGCAATGCAGAAGGTCTCATCGTGACCAATGACGGCTATCCGGTGGCACCCGACATCACCATACCGGAGGATGCGACCAACCTGTCCATCAACGCTCAGGGCGAGGTTTACGCCTATTTCAACAACGCTGTCGAAGCCCAGCTTCTGGGTCAGCTGACCATGACCGGCTTCACCAACCCCAAGGGTCTTGAGGCGGTTGGCTCTAACCTGTTCCGCCAGACCGAAGCTTCTGGAGCCCCCAATGCGTCCACCCCCGGTCAAGACGGCCTTGGCACTGTGCGTCAGAAGTATCTGGAGGACAGCTCTGTGGATGCGGTGCGCGAAGTCACCGAACTGATCGAAGCCCAGCGCGGTTACGAGATGAACGCAAAAGTCCTGTCCGCAGTCGACCAGATGATGTCGGCCACAACCCAGGTGCGCTGATGAAACTGCTTTCTGCCCTTCTTTTGGTGCTGATGGCCAACTCTGCGTGGGCCGATATTTTGGTTCCCGTGCGCACCATCCGCGCCAAAGAGTTGATCACCGCCGAGGATCTAATGCTCAAGGATGTCGCCGTGATGGGCGCCCTGAGCGACCCAAGCGATCTGGTCGGGCAGGAAGCACGCGTGGCACTGTATGCCGGCCGCCCAGTCCGTCCCAGTGACATTGGGCCGCCCGCGCTGGTGGAACGCAATGACCTTGTGAAGCTGATCTTCCGCCACGGGGGGTTGACCATAGAAACTGAAGGCCGCTCGCTCGGCCGTGGCGCGGCTGGAGACTTCATCCGTGTTATGAACATGTCGTCGCGCGCCACAGTGTCAGGCCGCATTACAACCGACGGATCTATTGAGGTAAACTGATGAAACTGATTTCTGCCGCCAAACTTGCCTGTGTCGGCCTTATGGCCCTCGGTGGATGTGCCCGTCTGGACCATGTCGGCAAGGCGCCAACCTTCACGCCGGCAAATGAAACACCCGAACATGTTGCGATGCTCTATCAAGGTCTGCCCCTGACCACCCAGAACCAGCGGACGGTTGATGGATCGTCACTCTGGAGTGGGTCTCGGCAATCGCTTCTGGGGGACCGCCGCGCCAACAAGCAGGGCGACATTTTAACGGTGGTTATTGAAATCGACGAAGAAGCCTCGATTTCCAATGATACCAGCCGGTCGCGCAGCTCAGCGGAAAGCCTTGAGGTACCACAGCTTTTTGGTCTTCCGCAGAAGCTGGACCAAAAACTGCCCACGGGTGCTTCCTCTGCATCTGCGGTGGATCTCGGCGGGCGTTCATCCTCTTCCGGGAGCGGCTCTGTAAGCCGAAGCGAACAACTGGAACTGCGCGTGGCAGCAACCGTTGTTGACGTACTGCCAAATGGTGTTTTGGCAATCAGCGGCAGCCAGGAACTGCGCGTGAACTTTGAACTGCGGGAGCTGCTGGTCACCGGTTATGTTCGCCCCGACGACATCAGCCGCCAGAATGAAATCACTTACGACAAGATCGCATCTGCCCGCGTGTCCTATGGCGGCCGCGGCCAAATCACCGATGTGCAGCAGCCCCGCTATGGCCAGCAGATCCTTGATGTGATCCTTCCCTTCTGAGGATTGAAATAATGATCGCAAAACTCCTCCCAGTCCTCTTGTTACTTGTCGGCATTGGTGCAGGCATTGGCGCAGGCATTGCACTGGCACCGCCCCCGGAAGAGGTGGAATTCGCCGAAGGCCAAGAAAATGTTGCCGACACAGAAGACTCTGCCGAAGAAGAAGCCGAAAGCGAAGACGTCCTTCCCAATGATTTCATCAAGATCAACAACCAGTTTGTGATCCCAGTCGTCGAACGCGATCAACTGAGCGCCCTTGTTGTGATGTCCCTGACCCTCGAAGCCAAGCCCGGCATGAGCGGCAAGGTACACAGCTTTGAACCCAAGCTGCGAGACGCTTTTTTGCAGATTCTGTTTGATCACGCGAATATGGGTGGTTTCCGCGGTGCCTTTACCCGATCCGAAGTTCTGGACCCGTTGCGCACTGCCCTGCGCGAAGAAGGAAGGCGCTATTTGGGAAACGACTTGGTTGATGTCCTGATATTAGAGATCACACGCCAAGACGTCTGATCCATTCAAACAACTGCTACAAAAAACCGCCCTCCACATCGAAGGGCGGTTCTTTATTTTTGGCGAAGTCTCAGTCCAGGTCCAAGAGTTTCTGTTGCAATTTCTGCGCTCGGAGCCGACGACGCATATCCTTTTCGTGGTCTTCCATCGTTTCCACTGCATGTTTTCGGCCAAAGGACGCACGAAGCGTGTCCATCGCCTTAAACTTTTGAGCGGTGACCTGCGCCAATTGCTGGTTCAATTCACGGCGAGATTTTGTGTGCCATTTCTGCCAGAGGAAATCCGCCCCCAGCGCCTTAATTGCGTGGCTTTCCTCAGCGATCGGACGAGAGTCTGCAATCTGCGTCTTCAACATTTCGATCTGAGATCGCAACTGCGCCTCGGCATCCAGGATCGGCTTAACTTTGGCGTGCTCTCGCAAATACAGCGCATTGGTAACCGCTTTCATCTGTGCCAGCATCTTCTCCCGTTTCATCAAAACCGTCCTTTCACCCGTTCGCGCATTTCTTCTGCAAAACGGATCGCCGCCGCAACCGGGGCGTAATGGGTTTCCTCTACCTCATCCCCGACATCCATTGTAGCATATAACGCACGTGCGGTCGGCGGGTCCGAATGGATAGGAACGCCATGTTCCTGCGCCACTTCCCGGATGACGGCCGCCACCTCATCAACACCTTTGGCCACACAAATCGGCGCACCGCCCAAAGCACGATCCCACTCCAGCACTACCGCGTAGTGGGTCGGGTTCACAATCACCACATCCGCTCCGGCCACTGCAGATTTGATCTGCTTTTGGACCATGGCCTGACCCTTTTGCTTCCGCTGCTGTTTCATATGCGGATCGCCTTCAGAGTTTTTCATCTCGTCCTGAATATCCTTGCGCGACATCATATTCTTGCGAATAAACTCCGCTTGCTGAAAGGATGCATCCACAACGCCAATCGCGGCAGATACGATCAAAGCAATGAAAAGAAACTCCAGTGAAAGCTGCGCAATAAACGGGACAATCGTCACCGCATCACCACCAACAGCTGCAAGCATTTCAGGTAGGCGCTTTTTCAAATACAGGCTTAGTGCGACAGCATAGATCAAGAGCTTGAGGACGTTTTTCCCAAATTCAAAAAAACCAGCCCGTCCGAACTTGTTCTTGGCGTTCTTGATAATTGAAAGACGTGACAGCTTTGGTTCAATGCGTTTGGGCGCGATAACAAAGGCTTTTTGGGCCAGTACCGCCAAAATCACAACAACCGCCGGCACAAAATACCAGGGCAAGACTGCGAAGGAGATACGGGTAATTAACGGCCCCGTCACCGGTGCGGCCAAAGCATCCCCGAAGATTACGGGGGCCAGTCGATCTGGCTGATCCAAAAACGCCGTCAAAGCTGTGCCGAGGGTTTCGATTGACTCTTTACCGACGCTATAAAAGGCAAGAAGCACCCCAAGGTAGGATGCCGCCACCAGGAGATCCTGCGACTTTGGGACATCGCCGTCCTCGCGCGCTTTTTTTAGCCGCTCTGGGGTTGGCTCAAATGACTTATCGGAATCGCCGTCATCATCGCTCATGGCATGCCGACCGCGGGGTTCATGATGAACTCACTCAGCCCCCGGCTCCAAACTATTAAAATCAAGGGGCTGCCAATTGCCAAGATCACAAGCCCGCCAAAAGTGATCGCTGGCGCACCAATGAAGAAAACCATCAGCTGCGGCATGGCGCGGTTAATGAGACCTAGGGTCAGGTTATAAATCACGGCGGTCACCACAAATGGCGCGGCCAATGTGAAGGCCATGGCGAAGCTTTGCGAGATTCGAAAAATACCCCATTGTGAAAAACCAGCAGCCTCAGGCCGAAGGCCTACCGGAAATATATCATAGGATTGAATCATCAGTTCGGCCGCTCGCAGGTGCAGCCCAAGCAGGAAGACCAAGGCGAGGCCCGAAATCCAAAGAATCGCTCCAAGAGCCGGCATGGGATCCACCCCCTGACCGCCAAAGAGCTGCGCCAAGGATGTTGTCTGCGCCGCAATCGAACCCGCCGTTTGAAGAGCATGCACAAAGAACCTTAATGATATCCCCAGCCCCAGCCCGATTACAACCTCGGACCCGATATAGGCCACATACTGCAGGATCGTCGTAGGCGGGGTGATTTGCGGTAAGGTCGGCGCCACAATGGCCGTAAACACCAGCCCAATGACCAGCCGGATATGTGTTGGAAAAAAGGTTTCTCCAAATCCGGGCATCACCGAGGTCATCGCCCCGATCCGCAGAAAAACAATCGCTGCATGCCAAAAGCCTGCGCCCAGCATGGCGATAAGCTCCGGAGAAAGAAGCGCGAGGTTCATGCCGCGACCATACCAACCAAAGCCGGGCGCGCTTCCAGGCCAATTTCTTCAAACGAAAGAACCGGGTTTTGAATGCCACGGGAACGCAGAATTGTGCGCAAGAAACGCCGACGACGCATGGACGTAACAACAGCCGCATTAATGCCTTGCTCGGTCACTGCACCGATTTTTTCGCTCATGGATTCGACCAACTTGTTGAAGTGATCAGGCGGCAAAGCAATGTCGAGACCTGTCTGGGATTCGACCTGATACGTGTTAAACATATCCTCCCACTCCGGTGCCAGCTGGACCAGCGGAATAGTGCCATCTTCGCGCTTCATCTCTGCCACCAATTGAAAGCCTAGACGCTGGCGCACATGCTCGCAGATCAGCTCGGGGGCGGTGGTGCGTAGGCGCGCCTCAGCAATGGATTCAAGGATGAGCGGCATATTGCGAATCGACACTTGTTCGTCGAGAAGAAGACGCAGCACGGCATGAAGTGTGTCGATCGGCACCTTGTCCGGGATTAACTCATCCAGCAGCTTCTGATTTGCATTGGCACGGAACTGATCGGAGAGTTCGGTCATTTCCTTCAGCAGGCGGCGTAGTGACTTCAAAGTCAACAAGCGCGAGAAATTCTGTTTCACCACCTCAAGCAGATGGGTCGCCAAAATTTCCGGCGGGCTCACAACAGTGGCCCCCATGAGTGCTGCATCTTCCTGAAACTTGCCGGCAATCCATCGCGCAGGTGCCCCATAAACCGGTTCGGTCACGTCCAGCCCATTGGGCAAAGCCGCGTGATTATCTGGCATCAGGGCAAGAACCATATCGGGATGGAGGCTTCCACGGACCTGCTCGACGCCCTGAATGCGGATCAGATAGGTGCCGGGCTCAAGCTCTGGTTCATCAGTCAGTCGAATTTCAGGAAGAATCAGACCAAAGGTCGACGCCACATGGGTCCGCATATTTGCAATTCGGGCGTCGAGGCCCGTCCCTGGATCAAGGACCATATTCACCA
>SPLB01000029.1 GCA_004566265.1 Paracoccaceae bacterium
CCGCAGGACGGGCAGGCTCCGTCCGGCCCGGAAGCGAGGGCGTTGCGCCCATCTCGGTTGAGCACTGTGCTTTCGGTGCGCGCGCCGGGCTTCAATCATCGCCGTGGTTCCATTCTGACCAAGGGCTCTCCGCGCTTTGCGGCCGGTACCGGCGGTCGTAGTCAGTAGCATACAGGCAGCTTTCGTCAAACTCTTCCTGTCCCAACGCATGTCCGACAAGGATCAGCGCGGTCCGACCGCGTGCGCCCTCGGTGGCGCCAATAATGGTGCCAAGGGTGGCTTTGAGGACTTTTTGATCTGGCCAACTGGCCCGCCAGACAATGGCAACTGGACAATCTGAGCCATAGGTCGGGGTCAGACGCGCCACCACATCGTCCAGAACATGCACAGACAGGTGGATTGCCAGCGTTGCGCCCGTGCGGGCAAAGTTCTCAAGCGTTTCACCATCGGGCATCGATGATGCGCGACCCGAGGTTCGTGTCAGCACCAGCGATTGCGCAACGCCCGGCAGGGTCAGCTCTGCACCAAGGGCAGCGGCGCCAGCAGCAAAGGCAGGAACACCCGGTGTGACATCATAAGGGATGCCCAGCGCCCGCAGGCGGCGCAGCTGTTCCCCCATTGCGGACCAGACCGACACGTCACCCGAATGCAGCCTCGCTACATCGTGACCGGCTTCATGGGCGGCTTGGATCTCGGCGATGATCTCATCCAACGACAGGGGCGCTGTGTTGATGATCTTCGCGCCGTCGGGGCAGTGCTGGAGCAGCGCTTCCGGCACCAGCGACCCGGCATAAAGGCACACCGGGCAGGCGGCGATGAGGTCGCGCCCGCGCAGGGTAATCAGGTCTGCGGCACCGGGGCCTGCGCCAATGAAATGGACGGTCATGTTTGTGTCTCCGCCGGAATGGTTGCTGCAAGGGCCAGCGTTGCACGGCCTCCGGAGCTAATTAATCTTGGACCCAGAAGCTGTACTTGGGCCGGTGTTTCGCTGTGTCGCCGGGCGGCTGCAAGCGCCAGTGCCTCGGCCACGGAGCCGGTGCCAAACCGCGCGTAAACACGCTCGGAATAGGTCAACACCTGTTCGCCGACAATCTCTGCCACGTCAAGCGCGATCAGTTTGACTGGACAGTGTGACGCAAAGCGTTGAAAGCCCGCGACGGATTTTTTTTCGCGCAGCACCGCAATGCGCTTTGGCCGCTTTGGAGCCTCCGCCAGCAGTGCGGACAGTTCTTCGGCTGTCACGGCACTGTTTATGCCGATACCCGCGCAGATCACAGGGTCACGCTCCATTGTATCACCGGGCGGGCGCGCTCCCAGCCGCGCATGCGGCCCAAGGGGGCGGCTTCGGCGATTTCGACTTTCATCAGATGGCCGCCCATCTCTGAATGGGCCTGCATCAACAGGGTTTCGGTTTCAAGCGTCACCCCATTGGCCACAAGGCGCGTCCCTGACGGAAGGGTTTTGCGAAGATATTTCAATAGGTCGCGCCCCCCTCCGCCACCGATAAAGACGACATCTGGCAGTGGCTGGCCGTCCAGCACATTGGGCGCACGCCCCAGAACGGGTGCCATTCTGTGGCTTAGGCCAAAACGGCGGGCGTTTTCGGCGATGTTCTCCACCCGCTCGGCACGCGGTTCAAACGTAATTGCACGTGCGCCGCGGGCGGCGAGGCACCACTCTGCTGAAATCGAGCCAGAGCCGCCGCCAATGTCCCACAACAGTTCGCCCGGACGCGGGGCCAAGGCGGACAGGGTCAGGGCACGAATCGGACGTTTGGTGATTTGACCGTCATTGGCGAAATATGCATCCGCCAGCCCTGATGCTTGCGGCAGCCCGGGATTTGCGGCCTCGATGGCCACAAGGACCGGTACGCCCTCTTCGGTCGGGTTGGTCAGATTAGAGGCGGTTTCTACCGTGATTCTTTGCGCTGGGCCGCCAAGCCGGGTCATCACATGGACGCGGGCTTCGCCCTGCCCGTTGTGGATCAGCCATTCCGCTAATTTTGCAGGCGCTCTTCCGTCTCGTAGGGTGCATAAGACTCTCACGCCAGCGCTCAGAACAGGCATCAGCCGCTCAAACGGCGCGGCGTGCAGGCCGAGACACAGGGTATCCTCCAGTTTCCAGCCCAGTTGATTGGCCGCGAGAGCGAAACAAGAGGGCGCAGGATACGAGACCCAGTCCTCAGATGCCAGATCACGCATCAGACTGCCACCTGCGCCAAACCAGAACGGATCACCCGACGCCAAAACCGCCACCTTGCGCCCGCGTGCGGCCATCACCGGTGCGGTGGAGAAAGGCACCGGCCAAGGCTGGCCTTTGCCCCCGGCCCCTACCAGTTCAAGATGGCGCGGACCGCCAAAGATGATTTCGGCCTCTGCCAAGGCGGATCGACTTGCATCTGACAACCCGCTCAGGCCATCTTCGCCCAATCCGACGATGGTCACCCACGGTTCAAACATGCAAAACATCCTTCTTCTCGGCGGAACCTCTGAAGCCTCGCAGCTGGCGCAGCAGCTTGCCGCGCATCCGGTGGCCGGGCGTCAGGCCGTATTTTCTTATGCCGGCCGGACCGCGCGCCCGGCAACGCAACCGCTGCGTCAGCGGCTGGGTGGGTTCGGTGGCGCCGCTGGGCTTGTTGACTATATCCGCCGGGAGGGCGTGACCCATGTGATTGACGCCACACATCCATTTGCGGCCCAGATGAGCAGGAATGCGGTGGCGGCTTGTGCCGAGGTGGGGGCGTCGTTGTGTGCGTTGCAACGGCCCGCGTGGCAGGCAGGCGTGGCCGACAACTGGACCCATGTCCCCTCGCTCTCTGCGGCGGCTGATGTCTTGCCCGATGAACCCGCACGGGTGTTTCTGGCCATTGGTAAACAGAATCTCGACCTCTTTACCGCGGCGCCCCAACACCATTATCTTCTGCGTCTGGTCGATGAACCGGAAGGGGACCTGCCTTTGGCCCAGACCACGGTTGTCATTGCCCGCGGTCCCTTTCGGGCGGCAGAGGATCAGGCCCTGATGCGCCAGCATGGGGTGACCCACATTGTGTCCAAAAATGCCGGGGGTATTGGGGCAGAGGCCAAGCTGATCGCAGCCCGCAGGTTGGGCCTTCCTGTTATCATGGTCGATCGTCCCACTGTGCCCGCCCGAACGGTTTTTGGCACAGTGGACGAGGTTATGTGCTGGCTTGGCCATCCCGCTTAGCCTGGCTTGTGGCCGGGCGCGAAACGTGGGGTGTAGACGTAAGACCCCACCCGACGGGTGTCGCGATTGCCAACGATCACCACTGTGCGCATATCCGCCATCTCTGGCGTGGCGTCGCGCAATGGCACGGTCAGGATCTCTTGACCCGGTTTTGTGACATCACGGGCAAAGGTAATCAGGGTCTCAGTTCCGCAGGATTGCCGCAGCACCTCAAGCGCGCGGGCAAATTGATGTGGGCGGGATTTGGAGCGCGGATTGTAAAACGCCATCGCCAGACCGGCCTCGCCCACCAGCTGCAGGCGGCGTTCGATCAGCGCCCAAGGTTTCAGGTTGTCGCTGAGATTGATTGCCGCGAAATCATGCCCCAATGGGGCACCAATTGCCGCTGCTGCGGCGAGCATAGCTGTGATGCCGGGCAGCACGCGGATTTCCAAACTCAACCACTCGGTCGGGCCTGCCTCCAGCGCCTCAAACACGGCTGAGGCCATGGCAAAAACACCTGGATCACCGGAGGAGACCACGACGATCTGTTTGCCCTCAGCCGCCATCTGCAGCGCGTCGGTTGCGCGGTCGACCTCGACCCGGTTGTCGGAAGCATGAAGCGTCAGCCCCTCACGCGGCGCAACCCGTTTGACGTAAGGAATATAGCCGACCACATCGGTCGCCTGTGCCAGCGCGTCCTGAACCTCGGGGGTGACCAGAGTTTCCTGACCGGGGCCGAGCCCCGCGATAACCAAAGAACCCTTACGTTCCGCAGTCATGGGCGGCGTCCTTGTCCGTGCACCAGCACGATAGAGAAATAGGGGACCGCGCCTTCAACGTCCGACAGCTTCTGAACGGTTTGTTTTGGCATGGTGCCGTGTTCGACAAGCCATGCGGCGTCGAACTTGCCTGCCGCCTCAAGCGCGCGGCGCAACTTTGGCAGGTTGCGGCCGATCTTCATCACCACCAGCGCGTCGGTGTCTTTGATCCGGCGGGTCAGCTCGTCCTCGGGCAGGGTGGCCATAGCCACGGTGAGCACATCATCGCCCCATGTAATCGGCTGGCCGGTGGCGGTCCAGCATCCGGACATGCCAGTGATGCCGGGGATGATCTCGACCTCGGCGCGTCCCTTAAGACGTGTGTAAAGATGCATGAATGAGCCATACAGGAACGGGTCACCTTCGCAGGGCACCACCACATCTTCGGTCTGGGCGATCTCTGTCAGGGTGTCAGCCCATTGGTCGTAGAATTTTGACAGGATGCGGTTGTATTCTGGGTCTGAGAAATGGATTTCGGTGGTGACCGGATATTCCATCGCGTGTTCGATCACGTCTTGGGGCAGCAGATCATCGACAATCGCACGCGCCTGACCTCTGCGGCCCGCCTTGCGGAAATAGGCGATGTGCTTAGCCCCTTGCAGTGCCCGATAACTCTTGACGCTCATCAATTCCGGGTCACCGGGCCCAAGCCCGGCGCAGATTACCTTAGCCATGGTTACTCTTTCCAGCTGGCAAGCGCGTTGACGGCGGCCACGGTTATGGCAGAGCCGCCCAGGCGGCCTTTGACGATCATGGAGGGCACAGGCAAGTCTTCCATCAGCGCCTCTTTAGATTCCATTGCGCCAACGAAACCCACAGGGCAGCCAATGATCGCTGCCGGGCGTGGGCAGTCAGGATCTTTCAGCATATTCAGGAGATGGAACAGGGCGGTGGGCGCATTGCCAATGGCCACCACCGCGCCGTTCAGTTTCGGGCGCCACAGCTCAAGGGCTGCGGCAGAGCGGGTGTTGAACATTTCTTTGGCCATTGCGGGCACATTGGGGTCGCGCAGGGTGCAGATGACTTCGTTGCTCGCAGGCAGGCGCGGGCGGGTGATGCCTTCGGACACCATGTAGGCATCGCAGAGGATTGGTGCGCCTTTGGCCAGTGCGGTGCGGGCGATATTGGCCATACCGTCTGAAAACCGAATATGTTCTTCCAGCCCAACCATGCCAGCCGCGTGTATCATGCGGACAACGACGCTTTCCTCATCCTTGTTAAATCGCCCAAGGTTGGCCTCGGCGCGGATGGTGGCAAAGCTTTCGGCGTAAATTTTTGCGCCGTCGGTTTCGTAGGTGTGGAGCATTAGGGCTGCCCTTCATTGAAATGCTGGGTCGCCAGACACAGCGTGTCGGCGTTGAGAGCGGTTTCTAGCGGGGGATCACTGGCCTTGCCAAGGGCGATCAGATCGAAAGTCTGGTTGTCTCTCGCAACAAGGGTCACGTCCGCCGCAGTGGGATGGGCGCAGCCCTTGGCGCAGCCGGCGATATGCAAGGTCTTGCCCGGTGGAACTTGAGCCGCCAGGCGGCGCGCAAGTGGCCGGGTTTGCGCATGCGCCTGCAGGCAACCCGGTTTTCCGGTGCACGCGCGTATCCTCAGGCGCGGATCCGTGGCGTCCAGGATCAGGCCGGGAAGGTCCGCGAGCTTGGCTTGGCTTTCGACCAAAAGCATCCGCCAAGGGGTCAGACGCACTGCGCCAAGATCGGCCAATGCCGCAAAAGTCTGTGCAGGAACCTGACCAAGTTCAAGGGCCACCAATTGGCCGGTGGCGGTCTGACGTGGAAACTGCTGTGGCGCGCTGGTTGCCCTAGTCGCCAGATGCATCTCCGGTGGATCGCGGCGCGCAATGAGACGGTGCATTCTTCCACGCCCGTCTGGCGCGCCGCCCTGCGCAAGGAACCATTTTGCCAAAGCAAGGGCCTCGCGGACC
>SPLB01000191.1 GCA_004566265.1 Paracoccaceae bacterium
CAAGCAACCCGCACTGCTGTCAAAGGGGCAATTTAGTCGGGCACAACAGGCAAAACGGGATCTCAATGGGCAGTTTTCTGGACCGTTTGGTGCATACCGCAGCCTTGCGCCGCTGGCGTCGGGACACGGCTATGGCTGATCATGCGCCGCTGCACCTCCTGCGCACACAGCGCAACCAAGCCCGCAAACTGCGTTCGCAACTCAGTGAGTTGATCCATCAGGCTGATGGCAAACTCGCCCTGCCTCATATTGGGTCCGAGCGATTTTCCCGCCCCCATGGCACCGATTGGTCCTGGCGGCCAGAACTCTGGCGCGGCCCGCTTCCCGTTGCTGGCGTGGCCGCAGTTCCCTCTAAGGCCCGGCTTGGCAGCGACGTGCAGCTGTTCCACGACTGCCGGGTTTCCGAAATGACCCTGCGGCAGCTGCGAAACACCCGCAAAGAGGACCTCGCGCCGTTCGGTCTGCGTATGGATGTGTTCCAATTCGACGGGGCGTTCTTGTCCCTCGTTCTGGATCTTCCCCCGGCCGCACTGGATGGGTTGGGTGGCCAGCACGTGATCCGCGTCGACGCCATAGTGGAATACGAACGCCCTGTAGAAATCTTTGCACGGCTCAATCTGCAGCACGGCCCCAATACCGTCCAGATCCTGCAGGAACTGCCACAGTCCCAAACCTCAGTGTCCGCTGAATTTGACCTCGCACATAGTGAGATGAATGAAAAACGGTTAGAAAAAGCCTGGGTCGATCTGATCTTTGACGCCCCTGACATGAACCAGGTCATCATCCGCGACATCACCTTTGCACGCTATCTGCGCGCGACATTCTAATCGAGGATCCGATGAGCACGCTCAAGCTGCATAAAATTCGCTTTCAGAACGGACTTTGGGAAGGGCTGCTGGAGGCCCCTGACGCCACCGAAGCACCGGCGGTGCAGGTCCTGCATCACGACCGGCCGCTTGATGATCTGCAGTTGGATCCACACCCCGAGAGCAACCGATGGACCTTGTCGTTCAAAGTGCCGCAATCCGCCCTGACCGATGGGGTGCAGAGTTTTTTGATTTGTGACCGGAACAACAGTGAAACCTTGGGCGAGCTGACTTTGATCGCAGGGGAGGCCATCGCGGACGATCTCCGCGCTGAAGTTGACCTGCTGCGCGCGGAACTCGACATGCTCAAAGGCGCATTCCGCCGACACTGCCGCGACAGCCAGCACAACGTCTAATTACGCCTGCGCCGCGCGCGCAAGCGCACCTTCGATTTCGACCAAACGCTGTTTGCGCCACAGCCCGCCGCCATAGCCGGTCAGCGACCCATCTGCACCAAGGACCCGGTGGCAGGGCACCATAATCGCAATTTGATTGGATCCATTTGCCCGCGCCACGGCCCGGCTGGCGGTGGGGCGTCCCAGATCCTGTGCCAAAGCACCATAGCTGCGGGTTTGACCGGCAGGAATTTCGCGCAACGCCTGCCAGACCTGACGCTGAAACGGCGTCCCATGAAAGGCGAGAGGCGTTTCAAATGCGGCGGAGGTTCCCGCAAAATAGCGTTCCAATTCTTCCGCTGCCTGATCAATCACCGCGGGTCGTCCAAAGCCAACCCCGCCGGGCTGTTCCTTCTGCAAGCGCGCCACTTCGCGGGGCAAGGCTTTGCGGTCGACAAACTCAAGAAGATGAAGCCGATGGCGGCACCCAATGGCAACCATGGCGCCCAGAGGCGTATCAATCCAGTCAACCAAAAGTTCTGCATCTTTTCGAAAATGACCCGGCGCTTGGCCCAGCAGCGCGGCAAAGGCCGCTCGGAACGCGCTTGCGCTTTCAAAACCCGCATCAATCTGGGCTGCGATCACCGGCTCGCCCGCCTTGAGCGTTGTAAACCCTTCGCGCAGACGGCGTTGACGCGCCATTTCCAGAAAAGTCATTCCAAACTGTCGCCGGAACGCGCGACGCACTGTCGACGGGTCTAGCCCTCGCGCAACAAGATCGGCTTCCCTCCAACGTTTTGCTGGGTCGGCTTCCAATTCCGCCAATAGCCCTTGTATCATTGGGTCATTGCCTGCGGCCGCACTGAGCGGTTTACACCGTTTGCAGGCCCGAAAACCCGCTTCTATGCAGTCACCAGGCGTTGGAAAAAAACGACAATTCTCAAACTTTGGTTTTCGGGCAGGGCAGGTCAGGCGGCAGAAAATCCCGGTCGAGGTCACACCAACATAAGCGCGACCATCATAGTCAGGATCCCGTGCGACAAGCGCGGCATAAAGTGTTTTATCATCGGGCAGTTTAAACATCATGTCGTCAGCCTAGCGCAGAAACGTAGTGTCGTGTCGCCGAAAATCGGGCAGCTATTTCGAATTTCTGTCACGATGTTCACCCATGGGTGTTTGGGGATTTTGAACGCGCAATACATCTGGCCCGATACTCCGTGGAGCGTCTGTGTGTTCTGAACGCATAAATTGCGCCCCGCAAAAGCGATCCAGCTTCCTCGGGGTGATCCTAATTCAACAGCGCTGTCTCTCTGCGAACTATCCAAAATCTCTGAGTATTGATTGACCCTGCGAGGTTCGAATAGCCGAGGCGGGCACCCAACTGCTGCTGTTCTCTTCGACCCGATTGCGGTTCCGTATGACTGAAACGGACAGAGAGATCATCTATTGCGACTGTTTCGCCTGTACGGGTTCTGTCCTGGCATCAGATCTGGGCCGGACCAAAACGCGTCAGCAAAAAAGGCGTCCGTTTCGGACGCCTTTTCTTCACAAACCTAAAGCTGGATCAGTTCTTTGTGCTCAGCGCCACAAGACCTTTCAGAATGTCGATTGCGTACGCAAGTTGATAGTCTTGCTCACGCAACTCAGCGGCTTTCTCTGCCTTTTCACGATCGGCTTCAATCTGCCGGACTTCGTCCTCCGAGAGGCTGTCATTGTTGAGACGGCCGCGCAGGTCTGCCTCGGATCGCTGACGACGCGCCGCGCTTGCGGCCTCCTCTTCCTCCGCTTCCGGGCTTCGGCGCGGCTGCTCGACAACAATGTCCGGGCTGACCCCCAGGGCTTGTATGGAACGGCCTGAGGGCGTGTAATACCGTGCGGTGGTCAGACGCATGGCGCCGTTACCACGCAGGGGCATCACAGTCTGGACCGATCCCTTTCCAAAGGATTTGGTGCCGACAACAATAGCGCGGCGGTGATCCTGCAGCGCACCCGCCACGATTTCCGAGGCCGAGGCCGAACCACCATTGATGAGCACCACGATCGGCTTGCCCTCAGTGAGATCACCCGGGGTCGCATTGAAGCGTTCGCCATCTTCGGCATGGCGGCCACGGGTCGAAACGATCTCGCCGCTTTCAAGGAACGCATCCGACACGCTGATCGCTTGGGTCAAAAGGCCACCAGGGTTGTTGCGCAGGTCAAGAACAACGCCACTAACGTTCTCCATTCCGCCCAACTCCTCAACCTGCTTTTCAAAACCAGACACAAGGTTCGGAGTGGTCTGTTCATTAAAGGTCGTCACACGCAGCACCACAGTGTTTCCTTCCGTGCGGGTGCGCACAGCGGTTAGCTTAATGGTGTCGCGAATAATGGTGACGTCGAAGGGCTCTTCTTCGCCCTCGCGGACAACAGTGATCACGATTTCCGATCCGACTGGGCCGCGCATCAACTCAACCGCACCATCAAGCGCAAGCCCAAGGACGCTTTCGCCATCTACGTGAGTAATAAAGTCGCCGGCCTCAATGCCTGCTTCATCGGCGGGGGTGCCATCGATAGGGGAAACAACTTTAACAAAGCCGTCTTCCTGTGTGACCTCGATTCCCAAGCCACCAAATTCGCCGCGGGTCTGAACGCGCATTTGGGCCGCATCATCTGGCGACAGATAACTGGAGTGTGGGTCAAGCGATTGCAGCATGCCGCCAATAGCTGCCTCAATCAGCTCTTTCTCGTCGACCTCTTGTACGTATTGCACACGGATGCGCTCAAAGATATCGCCGAACAGGTCCAGCTGCTCGTAGACATTGGTTTCCCGGGCCTCTTGGGCCAACAGAGGGGCCGCCACATAAGTCGTCGCCACGATCCCTGCCAGCGTGCCGCCCAGGGCGGCCATTGCAAATTTCTTCATAGAATGCCTATCCACCTTGTCCGGTCCGGAACCACGTCGCCGGGTCCACAGGACTGTTTTCCATTCTGATTTCTATATAGAGCGTTTCTGTGCGGTCAGTACCAGCCCCTTCACCGCTCAATGACAAAATCGTGCCCGCCTCGGGCGCCACTCCGCCCATCAGCCCTATGGGTGTGCCTTCGGGGATCACTTGACCTACGTCGCCAAAGACCTCAGCCAGACCCGATACGACAAACAGAACATCCGCCTGTGGTTCTAGAATCACCACATTGCCCAAATCGAGAAGTGGGCCGCGGTATCGGATCGTCGCAGCGGCCGGGGTTGTGACCAATGCACGCGGACGGGTGGCGATCAAAAAGCCCGGGCGCGCAATACCTGCTGCGTCCCGCTGACCATAGCCGCGCAGCAAGATGCCCTGAACCGGCAAGGGCAGCGCACCCCGTCGGGAGGAAATATCGCCATCACTTTCGGGCAGGTCTTCAACTTCGGCAATCATCGCAAGGCCATCCGCAAATCCGGTCAAAGTATCAGCCGAAGACATGAGGATCGCGGTCTGAACCGGGTCTTCGATATATCGACGCGGCAAATCTTGCCGATCTGCCATGGCCGTTGACAGCGCAATGCGCGCGTTTTGCGCCCCTTCGAGGCCTTCTTTCAGGTGCTCTGCTGCTTTCAGCTGCAAACTACGCAGCTCCTGCACCTCTTGCAGATCGCGTTTGAGTGCTTCCGCGCGGACCTGAAGGCCGGGCGTAACCTCGGCCAGCATCATTGCGGACCGCGCCGCCCCCAGCGGACCCGAGGGATGCAACAATAAAACCGGCGAAGTTGAAGTTTCGATCGTGGTGATCACACCAATCAGATCCGCAACTTCGCTTTCGCGGGCTTGCAATTGTTGGCTGAGTGCTGTTTCACGACGGGTCACACGACGCAAGCCCTCGCGCATGGACTGAAGCCCCGCTTCATATGCGCGCACAGTTTTAGTCAGTGCCTTCACACGATCACTGGCTTTGTCTGCTGCTGCCAGACTATCGGCTGCCGCCTGCAGTTGCGCAGCCGCCTGTTCGGCCGAAGCGGCAGGATCGTCCGCAGCACTGACTGGGACAGACAGGCCCAGCGTCAACAAAAGGCCACAGA
>SPLB01000192.1 GCA_004566265.1 Paracoccaceae bacterium
ATCATATCCGACGAACAGCAATACAGTTGCACGTCCAGCGCGCCCATGACCTCGGTCAAACGCCAATAGGTCTCGGATGCACGCGTATCCTGTGTTGCGAACAGATACCCCAACCCTGACGAGCGCACGTCATAGGTTCCGACCCGACCGCGAAAAACCTCTGGGTGTTGGCGCAATAAATCAATGAGGTCGTGCCGGTCTTTCGGCACCGGAAGATCTGAAAACCCGACCTTAGAGATGACAATGGCTGCTGGCTCTTGCGTGAAGGCAAACAACATATCATTCCAAACCGCCCAGTCTGGAAGGGATTGCGTTGCGCTTGAAGAATGTCGCTGCGCCATGCCATCGTTGGCGAGCTTTGTCTGGAGATCCATTGCGCTTGATATGGCCAGATCAAAGGTCTCGTTCTCGATCTGAAGCGCTCGCATCAACTCGGTCGAGCTGACGACGACATATTCAATTTCAGTTTCAGGATTGGCTTCGAGATAAGAGGACACCATGGGGGCAAAGAACCCAATGTCAGCCGTGGAAATGATCCGAAGCCGTTCCACACCACCTGCGGCACCAAACCGGGTTTGGTCCTCAATTTCGAAGGCGGCAGCGGGTGCGGCCAGGACCATCAGGACGAGGGAAAGAAGAACGTGACGCATCCGCCAACTCCTGCAATATTGCTTATCCTTAAAGATCCACCGTGCGCGTCGAGCACTTCTTTTGCGATGGTCAGCCCCAGGCCAGAACCAATCACATCCCCGGCATTGCCGCCACGGGTGAACCGCCCTGTGAGGGTGTCAATCTCATCCTCGGGAAAGCCCGGCCCAGTATCACAGACCGTCAGGACGGCCGCCTCCGTGTCGGCTTTGACGCAAACCTCCACCTGCGTGCCTTCGGGTGAGTATTTTATAGCGTTATCCAACACATTTAATAGTGCATTTTGCAGCAGAATCGGGTCGCCCTTCAGCCGAAATGACTCCAGAACAGGCGCCGCGAGACGAATGGCTTTCAGTTCTGAAACAGGTCGCTGACGTTCAACCGTGTCTGCCACCAACTGCGCCAGATCCACCTCGTGTTTCGCAAGATCATCAAGCCGAAACGTCACCATCGCATGATCCAGCAACTGGCCCGCGGTGCGCGAACTGTCATCGATAGCGTGGATCATTTCAGACAGCGCAGCGATGGTTGCTGCATCCTGTGTTCTGTGGCGCGCGATTTCAGCCTTGGTCCGAACAATCGCCAGCGGCGTGCGCACCCGATGTGCGGCTTCTGCGATGAAATCCTCGGATCGGGTGAGCGACTTCTTCAGCCGTTTCATCAATGAATTCAGTGATGTTACCAATGGGACCATTTCCTTTGGCACCGGCGCCGCAACAGGTCGCAAGTCCTTGGGCCCACGCCGCGACACCGACACCGTTAAACGGTCAAGCGGACGAATGGTACTGCGCGCCACCAAAATGGCCAGAAGGACAGACGACAGAAAAAAACCAAAGCCAATCCCCATTGAGGTCCGCGAAATCCAGGCAAGCGCCTGTTTCTGGCCCATGCGCGTTTGCGCCACTGACACCTGCAATAGCCTTTGGCCCACATCGGTCGCAACAAAGCGTTGGACCGATGCAATGCGGACCTCCTCGCCCAAAAACGCAGCGGAGAAAAAGCCAAGCTCCGCAGCCCTGCCTCCATCAGGAAGCGGGAGATCTGCGTAGCCGCTGAGAAACTCATCTTCCAGCCGGATCGCATAAAAGACCCGTTCATTCACAACCCCATCCAACATGGAAAGCGCTGAATACGGAAAATCGAGACTGATTTGGCCGCCCACAAATCGGGCGCTGTCCAGAATGGAGCGGGCGGAAGCGTCCAAAACACTGTCCTGACTTTGCTGTGCGACCTGGCTGGCGACCGACATAACCACAAAATAAACCGCAACCGCCAGAACAGCTGCGCTGGCCAATAGGGACAGCAGCAATCTACGCCGAATTGAGCCTCTTGATAATGTCGGCTTCATGCAACTTCCAGTTTGTAGCCAAGTCCGCGCAATGTGGTAATCCGAACCGATGAGCCCTCAAGGTGGCGACGCAGGCGCCCGACGTAGACCTCAATCGCGTTTTCCGACATGTCATCCTCGTGGAAGATTAACCGCTCCATCAAGGCGGATTTTGAAAAAATCTGACCGGGCGATTTGGCAAAGATTTCGAACAATCGAAGTTCCCGGGTGCGCAATTGAATGTCGCGTTCGCCATATTTCAGAATGCCAGCGCGCGAATCGAATCCAAGGTTGCCGAGCACAGTCAGGTTTTGCGCTTCCCCCCCACGCCGCCTCAGCACGGCCCGACAGCGCGCTTCCAGTTCGGCAAAGTCGATGGGTTTGACCATGTAATCATCCGCGCCAAGATCCAAAATTCTGACCCTGTCAGAGACCTCGGATCGCGCTGTCAGCACTATCACCGGCGTCCGTAGCCTGGCTTGACGATGGCGCGAGAGGAAGGATCGCCCGTCGCCATCGGGTAGGTTTATATCCAATAAAATCAGATCATACTCAGAAACAGCCACAAAATCCCAAGCGGTCTGTAAATCGCCTGCGTGATCCACCACATGCCCGTCGAGACCAAGTCGATCCGTCACGGATTCGGCGAGTTTTTGATTGTCCTCGATTAACAAAAAGCGCATTGTCTCCGGCCATCTCCCTTTGGTGTTTTTCCTGCGTGTCAGCTCGGTGTCAGGTTCAATCTCCACCCTCCCCCGACACAAGCGGTGAAGGCCGCATTTGTCAAATGGGAGGAAACCAAATGACTTTTGAACTGGGCCGTCGCGCCCTGCTCGCCGTGGCTGCGGCATTCACCCTGTCCGGCCCGGCATTTGCGGATGGGCACAAAGTTCTGGACAGCGTCCACTTTCTGATACCCGGCGGTGCCGGCGGCGGCTGGGATGGCACCGCGCGTGGCACCGGGGAGGCCCTGACCGGCGCAGGATTGGTCGGCACCGCCTCCTATGAGAACATGTCGGGCGGTGGCGGTGGCAAGGCCATCGGCTACATGATTGAAAACGCCGACAGCCAGCATGGCACCCTGATGGTCAACTCGACCCCGATCGTGATCCGTTCGCTGACCGGCGTGTTCCCGCACAACTTCCGGGATCTGACGCTGGTCGCTGGCACCATTGGTGACTACGCAGCCCTCGTCGTGAACAAAGACAGCCCGATTAACTCGATGGCGGATCTCATTTCCGCCTATGACGCCGATCCTTCTGGTACAGCCATTGGCGGTGGCTCTGTCCCCGGCGGTATGGATCACCTGGTTGCTGCGATGGTGATGGAGGCCGCGGGCAAAGACCCACTGGATCTGAAATACATCCCCTATGACGCAGGCGGCAAAGCCATGGCTGCGCTCTTGTCCGGAGAGATCAAGGCGCTCTCTACGGGCTTCTCAGAGGCGGTTGCATTGGCCGAAGCAGGTGAAGTGAAAGTCATCGGCGTCACCTCCGACGAACGCGTCGATGCTTACGCAGATGCCGCGACCATGAAAGAACAAGGTATCGACACCACTTTTGTGAACTGGCGTGGATTCTTTGCAGCGCCAGGTTTGCCGGAAGACAAACTGGCCATGTACCAAAACGCGCTGACCAAAATGTATGACACCCCCGAGTGGGAGGCCGTGCGTGCCCGCAATGGTTGGGTCAATATTCACAACTCTGGCGATGACTTCAAAGCCTTCCTTGAAGGCCAAGAGCAAGCCATCGGTGACCTGATGAAGAAGCTCGGCTTCCTTTAAAAATCCAGAAAAACAAAGAAAATTAGCGCACCCGGCCGCTCAGGTCGGGTGCATTCCATCAAGGGAGGGGATCATGGCACTCGATCGTTGGGTCGCATTTGTCATTCTTTGCGCAGCCCTGGCCTATGGCTATGCTGCCTTTTTCACCATGGACGCCAGCCTGCCGCCGTTCATGCAACGCAACCCGATCTGGCCCAGCACCTTCCCAAAGGTTCTCTGTGTCATGGCTGTTCTGACATCGTTGTTTATTGTGCTTGGGTTTGAGAAAGCGCCCAAAAGCGATAAAAAACCGGACATCGACTATCGCCGTTTGGGTGACTATCATCTGACACATGCGCTGCTGTTGATCGGCCTCATGGTGGCCTATGCCCTGTGCCTGCGCCCGCTTGGGTTTCTGTTTTCCACATTCGCATTTTTGGCGATTGGGGCCTTTGTTCTGGGCGAACGCAAATTTCACATCCTGGTCCCGGTTGCAGCTCTGGCCAGCGGCACCGTCTGGTATTTGGTCGATCAGATGCTGGGCATCTTCCTGCGCCCCTGGCCGATGTTTCTTTGAGGAGGCGAACTGATGCTTGAAGGTTTGATGATCGGCCTGGCCGCCGCCTTTTCGGTCCAAAATTTGCTCATGGTGGTTGCCGGGTGTCTGATCGGCACCTTTATCGGCATGTTGCCGGGCCTTGGGCCAATGTCCATTATTGCCATTATGATCCCGGTTGCGATCACCATCGGTGACCCGTCTGCTGCTCTGATCCTGCTGGCTGGGGTTTACTACGGGGCCATCTTTGGGGGCTCAACGTCTTCTATTCTGCTGAATGCACCGGGTGTTGCAGGGACAGTCGCCACCAGCTTTGACGGCTATCCAATGGCACGCAAGGGCCAGGCTGGCAAGGCCCTCACCATTGCAGCGATTGCCTCGTTTGGCGGCGGCACGATTGGTGCTGTTTTGCTGATGGTTTTTGCCCCGATGTTGTCAACGGTCGCGCTTTTGTTCCACTCCGCCGAATATTTCGCGCTGATGGTTGTTGGTCTGTCAGCGATTGCCGCCTTTGCTGGCTCTGGCAATGTGGCCAAAGCCACGCTGATGACCCTTGTTGGTTTGATTATGGCCACCGTTGGCGAAGGCGCTTTGTTCAATATGCCGCGCTTCACCATGGGCCTGATGGATCTGCAGTCAGGGTTTAGCTTTATTACTCTGGCGATGGCTATGTTTGCCCTGCCTGAAGCGCTGTTTTTGGTGCTGAACCCGGCGCGTGCGGCGCAAGGTGATAGTGGGAAAATCGAAAACCTCCGCATTACCCGGGACGAAGGCCGCAAGATCGCACCAGTCATTGGCCGCCAGTCGCTGCAAGGCTTCTTTATAGGCGTGTTGCCCGGCGCAGGGGCAACGATTGCATCCTTCCTCGGCTACGCGGTGGAGCGCAACATCGCGAGCAAAACGGATCAGGCCGAATTCGGCAAAGGGTCAATTAAAGGGCTTGCCGCTCCGGAAAGCGCAAACAATGCGGCCTGTACCGGATCGTTTGTGCCTCTTCTGACCCTCGGAATTCCTGGGTCTGGCACCACGGCAATTCTCTTGGGCGCGCTCATTGCGCTGAACGTCACACCCGGTCCCCGTTTGATGATCGACAATCCCCAGATCTTCTGGGCGGTGATCATCTCGATGTATATTGGCAATCTGGTCCTGCTGATCCTGAACCTGCCGCTGATCCCCTACATCGCAAAAGTCCTGACAATCCCGCGCAACTATCTGATCCCTTTTATCCTGTTCTTCAC
>SPLB01000193.1 GCA_004566265.1 Paracoccaceae bacterium
CTGCGCACCGCGCTGGATCTGGCAGATGGGATCGCAATTCTTGAAACCGCCCCGCGCGAAGGTGACCCGGAGCGTATTACCTTTTCTGAAAATTTTGCCTGCCCAGTCAGTGGATTCACAATTCCCGAGATCGAGCCGCGCCTGTTCTCGTTCAACGCACCCTTTGGGGCCTGCCCGTCTTGTGACGGTCTGGGCAAAGAGCTGTTCTTCGACGAACGTATGGTGGTGCCGGATCAGTCCCTGAAAATCTACGACGGGGCGCTGGCGCCCTGGCGCAAGGGCAAATCGCCCTATTTCCTGCAGACGATCGAGGCGATTGCCAAACACTACGAATTTGACAAGAACACCGCGTGGAAGGATCTTCCTGCGCATGTGAAACAGGTGTTCCTGTATGGCTCTGGCACGGAGGAAATTCCGTTTCGCTATGACGAAGGGGGCCGTGTCTATGAGGTGACGCGGGTCTTTGAAGGCGTAATCCCGAATATGGAGCGCCGTTATCGCGAAACCGACAGCAATTGGGTGCGCGAAGAGTTCGAGGCCTATCAGAACAATCGCCCCTGTGGCGACTGCGGCGGCTATCGCCTGCGTGAAGAAGCGCTGGCGGTCAAAATCGCGGGGCTTCATATTGGTCAAGTGGTGGAGAAATCCATCCGTGAGGCACTGGCGTGGATCGAAGATGTGCCAAACCATCTGACGGCGCAAAAGCAGGAAATCGCCCGCGCGATTGTCAAGGAAATCCGCGAACGCCTTGGCTTCCTAAATAATGTGGGGCTTGAGTATCTGACCCTGTCGCGGTCCTCTGGCACGCTGTCGGGGGGGGAAAGCCAAAGAATCCGTCTGGCAAGCCAGATCGGCTCGGGCCTGACCGGGGTGCTATATGTTTTGGACGAGCCCTCCATTGGTTTGCACCAACGCGACAATGACCGCTTGATCACCACGCTTAAAAACCTGCGTGATCAGGGCAATACGGTTATTGTGGTCGAACATGACGAGGACATGATCCGGCAGGCGGATTATGTCTTTGACATTGGCCCTGGCGCCGGTGTGCACGGCGGTCAGGTCGTCAGCCATGGCACGCCGCAAATGGTGCAGACGGACGAGGGCTCGGTCACCGGGCAGTATCTGTCGGGCGTGCGCGAAATTTCCGTACCCACCAAGCGTCGCAAGGGCAATGGCAAAAAGATTAAGGTCTCCAAGGCCACCGGCAACAACCTGAAGAACGTCACCGCAGAATTCCCGCTTGGGAAATTTGTCTGTGTGACCGGTGTCTCGGGCGGCGGCAAGTCGACGTTGACCATTGAGACACTGTTCAAGACAGCCTCCATGCGTCTGAATGGGGCGCGGCAGACGCCTGCGCCCTGTGAAAGCATAAAGGGGCTCGAGCATCTGGATAAGGTGATTGATATTGATCAGCGACCGATCGGTCGGACGCCGCGATCAAATCCCGCAACCTACACCGGGGCTTTCACGCCGATCCGCGATTGGTTTGCAGGGCTGCCCGAAGCCAAGGCGCGGGGCTACAAGCCCGGTCGCTTCTCGTTCAATGTCAAAGGGGGCCGCTGCGAAGCCTGCCAGGGCGACGGTGTCCTGAAGGTGGAAATGCACTTTCTTCCGGATGTCTATGTTACCTGCGAAACCTGTAATGGGGCCCGCTACAACCGCGAAACGCTGGAGATCAAGTTCAAGGGCAAATCCATCGCTGATGTGCTGGATATGACTGTGGAAGACGCGCAAGAATTTTTTACTGCGGTGCCACCGATCCGGGATAAGATGGACGCGCTGATGCGCGTTGGCCTGGGCTATATCAAAGTTGGCCAGCAGGCGACCACGCTTTCGGGCGGAGAGGCGCAGCGCGTGAAACTGTCGAAAGAGTTGGCAAAACGCTCCACCGGCCGGACGCTTTATATCCTCGATGAACCGACCACGGGTTTGCATTTCGAAGACGTGCGCAAGCTTCTTGAGGTGCTGCATGAACTGGTGGAGCAAGGCAATACGGTGGTGGTGATTGAACACAATCTGGATGTGATCAAGACCGCAGATTGGATCATCGACATTGGACCAGAAGGCGGCGATGGCGGCGGTGAGATCGTTGCAGAAGGTACGCCGGAGCAGGTCGCAGAGAAACCGCGAAGCCATACGGGTCGGTATTTGAAGCCGATGCTGGAAGCGGCGCGCAAAGTTGCAGCGGAATAACGCAGTTAGCCAACAGCGCAGTTCGAAAACACTTTGAACACGAGATGACAGTTTCTGGGCAGAGTGGCGAACGCATCAGGCAATGCGCAATCGACTGTCTTTGCTGTCGGACCAGACCACATGTCCACCTCCTAGGGCGTGCGCAGAGTGGGCCTTGGTGATTTCCGGTTTGGTCGCAATCTGCCTTCGCACCCAGGCAGGGGCACCCGGCAGCTTGGCGATGTTATTGACGAACCTGATCGACACCGGAAATTGGCGCATCGCGGGTTCCTTTTCTGCCTCGAACGCAACACCCCGCGCGCGGAGTGCCATAGACTGCGGGTTGCCACTCTCTGCCCCGCCCGAGCTGTTCGCATGAAAGGAACCGTAGATCTGCAAACCTGGGACGTCTTCAGTGCATTAGATTAACACATTAGCGGGCTTTGGGCCCACGCCAGATTGTGTTTTGCATTTTGGCGAAGGAACAACACGAGGCCAAATTTTAGCGACGCCGAGATTGAAAGGGCGCGTCTCGAAGGCCAAAGCCGGGTCTCTTGACCGGGCTTTGGCTGCCAACGAAGGGCCATTCTCTCGGGAGTGTAATCAGTAATCGGCAAGGCCCATAAGCGCGCTCAGTTCAGCCTTTTTTGCTTCCAAGGCGCCAGATGCTTTCATCGCGTCAAAAGCGGCTTGCAGCTTTTGTGCCAGCTCGGCACCCCCTTCGGCCTGTGTTGAGACCTGCAAGTACCCATATGATTCAGCCAATACGGTTTCGGATGCAGCAAAAACAGCGCGGTCTTCCGCGGTGAAGTTTTCCTGGACCAAGGTCCAGCCTACAATGCGGTCGATGACAAAGGCGTCGATGCGGCCCGCTTTTAACTTACGAAAATTCGAAATATCGTCTTTTGCCGTTTGAATGACGTAGGTGCCGTTCTCTCCGTTCTCCCAGAAACCCGGGAAATACCCGTAACCAAGAGTTGCCCCGATTCTGATATCCTTGATCTCTTCTGCACTGGCAAATTCTGGAATGGGCTTGTCCTTGCGGTAAAAAAGAACTGTTTCACCAACTTGGACGGGGCCGACCATTGTCAGGCCGGTTTGGTCGCTGCGCTCGGCCCAATAGCTGGAGGCTGCTTTTTGTCCCTGCTGGGTCAATGCCAACGCACGTTTCCAGGGCAGATATTCAAAGGTGAACTCAACGCCTGCTTTTTTTGCAATCTCCGTTACCAGCCCGTTCACAAGACCGCCTTCGGGGAGCGCTTCGCCGGTGAATGGCGGATATTCGCCGGAGGTGATGACAATTGGGTCAGCTTGCGCAGTTGAACCAAAGAAAAGCGATGCAATGGTCAGGGCCGCAGCGAGGCGGATAGTGAATGTTTTCATGGTTGTGGCCTTTTCGGTGTACATTGGTTTGAGGCATCTTCTGTTGATGAAATCCGCTGGTGACAGATGTGGTATTTTGGGACGATCCCAAAACAACCGTTCACCGAGGCCGAAATTCACCGAATGAGTGGGTAATGGGGATGGCCCTTAAACTGGCGCGATTCTGACTCTGCCGGTGGTCTGATGGCGCAAGCTGACGAGTTTCAAGAGGTTGGGATCCCTTCAGCATCGCACGGCGCAGTGTTCAGGTGGGCCAAGTCCCCCGCCTTCCAGACGGCATCGTCTTTCATGGGCGCGTGTTCGTGGATTGCAATGACCGGACTCGCGGCATGGATGACGGTGCCAAACAGCAAGGCGACAGGGGTAAATATGGTAGCAAGGCAGCCGGTGAGAATCTTCACGTCGTGTTCCTATGTTCGTGAGAGCGGAGGCATTGGACGTTCTGCATGCGTGAGGGCTCGGGTCCCCTAGGTGTTGATTTTCGTGGTAAGATCTTAGGAAAGCCTTAACGGGCATGGGCAGTTTGTCGTTAAATTTGCCAGCCAACTGCCCATACCCCCCGGTGTGAGGAGGCGC
>SPLB01000194.1 GCA_004566265.1 Paracoccaceae bacterium
CCCTATGCAGCAATATTGAGGAAAGCTCGAAGTTTTGGCGCCAGAAAACGCTGCGGCGGATAGATGAAATAAGCCGCTATCGGAATTGGAGAAAGTGTCGGCAACACGCGCAGGAAATTTCGCTGGTCCGGTTGCTTCTCGACCGCAAAACTTGGCAACAGTCCGATCCCCAAGCCCTGGGCCACCATCGCACGAATGGTAGAAATGTCGTCTGCCGCGATCCGCGGTCCTGAGGTCCAAAGAGCCGTCGGCAAGACCGTTTCCAGGCGCTGGGTCATGTTTCTGTCAAGCGACATGCGGATGAAGTTGTGGCGGCTTAGGTCCCTATCGCTTTCGGGATGTCCATGTCGTTCTATGTAAGCGCGAGATGCATAGAAGCACATATTGGCGTCGATGAATTTTCGGGCAATCAAACTGGAATCTTCCAAGGGCCCGATGCGAAGCGCGACATCGATGTTTTCCGCAATCAAGTCGACTTTTCTGTTGGTCACGATCAGGTCGATTGAGACCTCTGGCCAGCGCGTGAGATACGCATCCACTGCGTCTACAAGCAGAAACTGCGACAGATCAACCGGTGCTGAAACACGCAGCGTCCCTTTGGGGGCCGCCCGGGCAGACCCCAAAAGGTCTTTGCCTTCTGTCAATGCCGACAGGGCTTGCACGCAATATGCGTAGAACAGCTTCCCTTCCTCGGTGACATGCACCTGGCGCGTGGTGCGTTTCAATAGCGTCACGCCAAGAGTTTCTTCCAGACGCGCGACCTTGGAACTTGCGGTCGATAACGGAATGCCGAGCAGTTTCGCGCCCTTGGTGAAGCTGCCCCTGTCGACGACTTCTACAAAGACTTCGATGTCGTCCAATGACATTGCTGCTCACCATTATCCCGTTTTTCGTATATACTTTACAGAATTTACAGTCTCTCTTGAATCGGATGCAAGAGGTATCTCGGGGCGGCAAACCTGAATAAGGACAAAGAGATGACGACCACGACACTTAACGATACATCTGGGCGGTGGAACATTGGGCTTTGGGTGGCGCAAATCCTGCTGCTGCTGCTTTATGCCTTCGCGGGCTTTATGAAGCTGACCCAGCCCATTCCTGACCTCGCCGCCATGATGGGCTGGCCGGGGATGGTGCCAACAGCACTGGTGCGCTTTATTGGCCTTGCTGAAGTGGCAGGCGCCCTTGGCATGCTTCTTCCGATGCTGACGAAAATCCAGCCACGTTTGACCCTCCTTGCGGCGCTCGGTCTGAGCGTGCTGCAGGTCTGTGCGATCATTTGGCATATGATCCAAGGCGAGTTTTCCGTTCTGCCCGTCAATCTTGTACTTCTGAGCCTTGCGATTTTGGTCTTGTGGGGCCGCCGCTCCAAACTGCCGCTGTGAGCCGGATGCACGAAGCTATGATGATGAGTAACAAAGCACCGACATACTTTATCTCTCATGGGGGCGGGCCGTGGCCGTGGCTGCCGCCTTTGCGGGACCACATGACCAAACTGGAAGCCTCTCTGGTCGATATGGTGGCGTCTTGGGCTGAACCCCCAAAGGCAATCCTGATGGTGTCGGGCCACTGGGAAGAGACCGGCGCGATCGGCGTAATGTCTTCGCCCAATCCGCCGATGCTGTATGACTATTCCGGATTTCCTAAGGAAATGTACGAAATCAGTTATCCTGCGCCTGGCGCACCTGCGTTTGCGTCACAGGCCTATGACTTGCTGAAAGCTGCTGGGATTCCCGCAAAACTCGATCCGCAGCGTGGCTTCGATCACGGGGCTTTTGCGCCCATGGCGGCAATGTATCCCAAGGCCGATATGCCCATATTCGAAATCTCGTTGGACGCCTCCTATGACCCAATGGCGCATGTCGAAATTGGCCGAGCTTTGGCGCCGTTGCGCGCTGAAGGGGTGATGATTATCGGATCAGGGCTGAGTTTTCACAATCTTCGGATCATGGACAAACGCGGCGCAAAGCCGTCTCAAGAGTTCGACAAATGGCTGGCCGAAACCTTGGTCTTGCCTCCGGCTGAACGGCTTGCAGCACTGATTGACTGGGAAAAGGCACCCGCCGCCCGACTGGCTCACAAGGAAGAAGATCACCTCCTGCCGATTTTCGTCGCCCTCGGCGCTGCAGAAAACGAAGAAGTCAGCCGTGTGTACCATGAAACGGACTTTGGCGGCTTTATCACGGCGTCGAGCTACCGGTTCGGATAAGACAGACTTGTCGAGGTGCCGCAAGCCACCTCGACAATGCGCCACACCTCTCAAAGGGAACGTCACTGAAATATCAGAGGCTTCCGATCTGAATTCCAGGGCGTGGGGCGCAGTCCCGCTTTTTGTTTCCAAGGTGGGCGCGGCATGTGCGATCCTTTATGCAGAATAAAGCAGATCGCCAACATCGAAGCCGTGCTCCACGATAGTTTTACCAATTATATGCCCCGCAAGGGTCAGGGTGTCTTCTTGTTCGTCGCCAAGTTTCGGCACGGGGATATCGACCGTGGTGAGTCAGACCCGCGGCTGAGTCGACTGCCCGAACCGGTTGTTCGTCCCGCGCTCGGGCTGTGACCGCGGCAAAGCCGTTTACGGTTTCGGACGAGCGGTGCTATCGCGGACAACCAACGACACTGGCAACACCGCAGCGTGGTCTCCTGCCGGATCCTCCGGCGAGTCAATTCTCGCCATCAACATTTTGGCAGCCGTTTCGCCCAGCAGCAATCGATCTTGATGGATGGACGTAAGTGCCGGCACAAACTGTTCTGCAAAGTCGATGTCGTCAAACCCCATGACAGATACATCATCCGGCACTGTGACCCCGTTTCGCGTGAGTTCCGCGATAAACCCCAGCGCAATTTGATCCGAGGCGCAAAAAACAGCCTCGGGTCGGTCGTCCATTTCCAACCATGATGTCGCGGCACGACATCCCGCGTTCAAAGAAAAGTCGCCCGGAATGATCCATTCGGGCTTCAGCTCAAGATTGAGAGCCCGGATTTCCTCGACAAAGGCATCATGGCGCGCATGCATCAGGACATTTCCAGAGGGACCGGTGACATGGCCGATTTTGCGATGACCAAGATCGTGAAGATAGCGTACGGCGGTTCGGGTGCCGCGCCGGTTTTCGCTTCGGACAGAGGCGAACCCGGTGCCTTCAATCCATTCACACGCAAACAGGACCCGCCCAGCCTGCGGCGTATTTTCCAGCGATGCCACAACATCGTCGGACAAGCCACCATCCAGAATGATCATCCCATCCGCGCGGGCGTTATCAAGATAGTCGATCAAGCGTTCGCCACTTTCGTGAACCTGGTTGGTACTTGCGATCAGCATCGAATACCCGCGGCCCGACAGATGACGGGAAATGCCTTCCAGGATTTCCGAAAAAAATGGATTGGCCAGATCAGGCAAGACGACCAGGGCGGAATGCGCGCGTCGTGTGCGCAGGTTTCGCGCCGCGCGATTGATCCGATAGCCGGTGCTCTGTACGGCCTTTGCCACACGGGTCCGGGTCGATTCGGAAACGAGATCTGGGTTCGAGAGG
Source organism: Paracoccaceae bacterium (assembly GCA_004566265.1). Lineage (GTDB taxonomy): Bacteria > Pseudomonadota > Alphaproteobacteria > Rhodobacterales > Rhodobacteraceae > Epibacterium. The sequence goes on from SPLB01000194.1 coordinate 3,531, forward strand.
GTGCGCGACACTGTCGCGGTCGACACCCCGGCAACCCGCGCAACGTCTTGAAGTGTTGAAGTTTTCGCTACCATCACGCCGTTCTCCCAATCTCTTCGAATGTAATCCTTTACAGAAAGAGTTGACAAGCTTTATGGTGGGACTGCTTACTGTAATCGATTGCATAGCTCGCGGGAGGCGAGGCGGTCGACGTAAATCATGCGGGTTCCCGCGATTTCTGGGAGGAAAAAATGTCTAAAACCTTGAAGTCCCTGTTGGTGGGGACAGCCCTCACTGTGGCGGCTGCAACCGCCGCAACAGCCGAAGGCGTTAAGCTTGAAGTTACGCACTGGTGGACGTCTGGCGGCGAAGCAGCAGCTGTGTCGAAGTTCGCAGAAGCTTGGAACGCAACTGGCAATGTCTGGGTTGACGGTGCGATTGCTGGTGCAGGTGGCGTTGCGCGCCCGATCATCATCTCCCGTATTCTCGGCGGGGATCCGATGGCGGCGACACAGCTGAACCACGGTCGCCAAGCCGAAGAGCTGATCGAAGCAGGCCTTCTGCTGGATCTTACCGACGTCGCAGAAGCGGGTGGTTGGGCTGATATCGTCAACCCGCCGTCGCTGCTCAACGCCTGTACGTTGGACGGAAAAATCTACTGCGTGCCGGTGAATATCCACTCGGCCCAGTGGATCTGGTTGTCTCATGCTGCGTACGAAAAAGCGGGCCTTGATGTGCCGACAAACTGGCATGATTACGTTGCAACCGCAGGCGCGCTCGAAGCCGCCGGTACTTTGCCGCTTGCGATGGGCCAGCAGGGCTGGCAGCAGAACATCGCATTTGGTGCGATTACGCTTGCCGTTGCGGGGCTCGAGGCTTGGACCGAAGTGAATGTGAACAAAAATGCCGATGTTGCGCGTGGCCCGGAATACACCGCCGCGTTTGAGGCGGTCGCCGCTGCCCGCGCTTTGGCCGCGGGTTCAAGTGTTCAGGATTGGAACCTTGCGACAAACATGGTTATCACCGGCGAAGCGGGTGCACAGATCATGGGCGATTGGGCGCAGGGCGAATTCGCCATTGCAGGTAAAGTTGAAGGCAAAGACTACTCTTGTCTTCCCGGCCTAGGTTTGAACGCTGTCCTGGACACGGGTGGAGACGCCTTTTACTTCCCGGTGAACGACGATCCGGCGATCACCGCCGCCCAAAAGGAACTTGCTGCCCTGTTGATCTCCCCAGAGGCTCAGGTCTCTTTCAACCTTGCGAAGGGCTCTCTGCCAGTGCGCGGTGACATCGATATGTCTGCGGCCAACGGCTGCATGCAAAAGGGTCTGGGTATCTTGGCTGACGGCGGTGTTCTGCCGTCCAGCGACATCTCTTTTTCGCAGGATACGACCATCCAAATCGAAGACCTGATGGCGCAGTTCTGGTCCAGCGACATGTCAGCAGCGGACGCGCAGGCGGCCTATGCGAAGCTGATCGAAGACGCGGATTAATCCGCAC
>SPLB01000195.1 GCA_004566265.1 Paracoccaceae bacterium
GCCGGTGCGACAGGCTGGAACTGGGATACTGTGCGTGCTACCTACGAGACGCTGGAAACGACGGATGAGCCCGGCGGGGATGGCAGTCGCCGCCTGCGGGGCTGCGGTCCAGTCTATGTTAGTGACCTTTCGCACGAGATGAGCCCGTTCAGCAGGCATTTTTTTCGCGCGGCTGAGGACATGGGTTGGCGTGCTCTGGACGATATCAATGGCGCGGCACCGTTGGGGAGCAATCTGATCCCGGGCGAGGGGCTGGGCTATGTGCGGTCGACGGTCAAGAATGGCGTCCGCTGGTCGTCTGCGGATGCGTTTTTGCGCCCGGCGCGGAAACGCAGAAACCTGACCGTCTTCCAGAATGCGTTGGTGGAAAAGGTGCTGACCAAAGACTGTGCGGCAACAGGCGTGCGCTTGACCCGGCACGGTCAACAGTTTGAGGCGTATGCGGGGCGCGAGGTGATCCTCTCTGCCGGCGCGATCAATTCGCCGCAGTTGCTGCAACTGTCGGGCATTGGTCCGTCTGATCTGCTGAAGGCGCATGGCATTGAGGTGGTGCAGCACCTGCCTCAGGTGGGCCGTGGCCTTCAGGATCATCTGGCGGTCAGTCATTTTTATTGGGCGAATGAGAAGACTCTCAACGCCAGGCTTGGGTCGATTTGGGGTCGGGGGCTGGCGGCGCTGCGCTATGGGCTGACGCGGGGTGGTCCATTGAGCGTGCCGGTGAACCAGACCAGCGGTTTTGTCCGCACTCTGGGGGCTGCGCGACCGGATGTGCAGGTCTACGCCAACCCAGCGTCCTACTACACGACACCGGGTGGCAAGCCCCATATTGACCAGGGCAATGGCTTCCTTCTGTGTATGCAACCGTGCCGACCCACCAGTCGAGGCGAGATTTCGATCCAATCCGCAGACCCGCGTCGCGCGCCAATGATCCAGCCCAATTCGCTCGCGACCGAGGAAGACCGGGTCCTTGCGACCAAGGCGGGCCGCTTATTGCAGCAGATGGCGATGACGCCGTCGCTGCGCGCGGTGACCAATGAACGTCGCAGTCCGGATGTCGTGCCAATGGACGACGACGCCCTGCTGGAGAACTTTCGTGAACGATCGGGATCGGTGTTCCATGCGTCCTGTACCGCGCGCATGGGGAATGACGCGCGCGACTCGGTGTTGGATTCGCGTCTGCGTGTTCACGGGATGCGCGGTTTACGTGTGGTTGATGCCTCGGCCTTCCCAAATGTGACGTCAGGGAACACAAATGCCCCGACCATGATGCTGGCGGCCCGCGCAGCTGGTTTAATTCTGGAAGACCACGCGCTGGGCCACTGAAGGCCACATATTGTGGCATGTGATTCGAGGCACCCCATTGCCGTGCGCGCTTCTCTGCGGGATGGCGGTGCGCGTTTCTTGCCGCCTGCGCCCCCCCCCCCTGTTTCAGGCGTTTCGGGGTGCGGTGTTCGATCCATGACGTCACCTGACATCGCAAGACATCCGCTTTGAACAGGGCCGCAGTTCCTGCTTTTCATGGCGCTTGAAGGCTGGTCTTGCGGTCACCTTACGATCCTCAATTCAAGGATGCCTTGAGGCGCGCCGCCCATATCAAGAGCAACGCCGAGGGGGAATTTTCCACAGGTTAGCTGCGTCCTGTTGGTAACTATATGTTGACATTATAGCCATCAATGCGTCTATATAGTGGTGCTTCGGTTCTTCTGGGATGCCCCAGGAGCTGAGAGGGAAGCCGGTGAAAATCCGGCGCTGCCCCCGCAACTGTTAGTGGTGAGCAATGCCGGAAAAGCCACTGGGGCACGGGTCCTGGGAAGGTCGGCGGCGCGTTTAACCGCGAGTCAGGAGACCTGCCGCAAGCACAGGAATGACCACGAACGGTGGGTTCGGGGATCTGGGTTCGGTCAGAAGGCTGCTCTTCGACCGGGACGGTGCCCTTGCCCCAAGACAAAGGATAGAGGACCAATGAGCGTCATCGTGTATTCGAAACCCGCATGTGTGCAGTGCACCGCAACCACCCGCGCCATGGATGCGAAGGGGATCGCTTATGATGTTGTTGACCTCACTGAGGACGCGACGGCCATGACCCGCGTGACCGAGCTCGGCTATCGTCAGGCCCCTGTTGTGATCGCAGGCGAAAATCATTGGTCCGGTTTCCGTCCTGACATGATCGCGCGTCTGGCGTCCTAAGCCATGACCGCTGTGGACGCCTTGGGGGGCGAACATAGCACGGCAGCGGCCACCACATTGGAGCTGGTCTATTTCTCTTCGCGGTCAGGCAACACCCATCGGTTTGTCGAGCGTCTGGACCGGCCGGCCCACCGAATTCCCATCGAACAGGATGAGGAGCTCGCCTCGCAGGGTGGGCCCTTTGTCCTGATCTGCCCCACGTATGCAGATGGCGAAGGGAAGGGTGCTGTGCCCAAACAGGTTATCCGTTTCCTGAATGTCTCCGCCAATCGCGAGGCCCTTGTGGGGGTCATCGCCACCGGCAATCGAAATTTTGGTGCGACCTTTGCCCTTGCCGGCCGCATCGTTGCAGATAAATGCAAAGTACCGCTGCTCTATTCGCTAGAGCTCGCGGGAACCGACACTGACATTGCCCGCACCCGGGAAGGGCTGGCAAAACTGGAGAGAGAGCTATGCTCGACAGCGATCTGAACGGCCTCGACTATCACGCGCTGAACGCGATGCTGAATCTTTACGATGCGGATGGGAAAATCCGTTTCGACGCCGACCGTATGGCTGCACGGCAGTACTTCTTGCAGCACGTGAACCAGAACACCGTTTTCTTCCACTCGCTGGACGAAAAGCTGCGCTACCTGGTGAGCGAAGGGTACTACGAGGTCGAAGTTCTGGATCAGTATTCAATGAACTTTCAGCGCGCAATTTGGGACGCCGCCTACGCGAAAAAGTTCCGTTTTCCGACCTTTCTCGGCGCGTTCAAATACTACACCTCTTACACGCTGAAGACCCGCGACGGGAACCGCTTCCTTGAACGTTACGAGGACCGCGTTGTGATGACCGCCCTAACGCTGGCGCGCGGTGACGAGAAACAGGCAATGTCCTATATGGAAGAGATACTGGAGGGCCGCTTCCAGCCTGCGACGCCGACTTTCCTGAACGCCGGAAAGAAGTCCCGTGGCGAGTTGATTTCCTGCTTCCTGCTGCGGCTTGAAGACAACATGGAAAGCATTGGTCGCGGCATCAATTCTGCGCTGCAGCTGTCCAAGCGCGGGGGCGGTGTGGCCCTGCTTCTGACAAACATCCGCGAGCACGGCGCGCCAATAAAGGGCATCGAGAACCAATCATCTGGCGTTATCCCGGTGATGAAACTGCTGGAAGACAGTTTTTCTTACGCCAACCAGTTGGGGGCCCGTCAGGGCGCTGGCGCGGTATACCTGAATGCCCACCATCCCGACATTATGCGGTTCCTCGATACAAAGCGTGAAAACGCCGACGAGAAAATACGCATCAAAACCCTATCGCTGGGTGTTGTCATCCCCGACATCACCTTCGAGCTGGCCAAGAAAAACGCTGACATGTATCTTTTCTCTCCGCATGACGTGGAGAAGGTCTATGGCGTGCCGTTCTCGGAGATTTCTGTCACCGAGAAATACGATGAAATGGTCGACGACAAGCGCATCCGCAAGTCGAAGGTCAACGCGCGCGAATTCTTCCAGACTATCGCTGAAATCCAGTTCGAATCCGGCTATCCCTATGTGATGTTTGAAGACACCGTGAACCGGATGAATCCGATTGACGGTCGCATCAACATGTCGAACCTGTGTTCGGAAATCCTGCAGGTGAATACCGCGTCTACATTCAATGACGACCTTGGTTATGCCAAAATGGGCAACGACATTTCCTGCAATCTTGGTTCGCTGAACATCGCCAAGACCATGGACGGCAAGGACCTGAGCCGCACCGTGGGGGCGGCGATCCGGGCGCTGACGGCTGTATCCGAGATGTCCGCGATCGACTCGGTTCCTTCCGTGCGCAAGGGCAACGACGAGAGCCGTGCGATTGGTTTGGGGCAGATGAACCTGCACGGTTTCCTGGCCCGTGAGCACATCCATTATGGCAGCGCAGAGGGGGTGAATTTCACCTCTGTCTACTTTGCCGCAATTGCCTATCACGCGATCAAGACCTCCTGCGAACTGGCGAAAGAGCACGGCAAAACATTTGTTGATTTCGACAAATCTGACTATGCGTCGGGCACGTTCTTCGACAAATACACCACCCGTGACTGGCTGCCGGAAAGCGATGTGGTTGCCGCCCTGTTCGAAGGCCACGATCTGCCGACCCGCGACGATTGGGAAGCGCTGAAAGCCGATGTGATGAAACACGGCCTGTATAACCGCAACCTGCAGGCGGTGCCGCCGACCGGCTCCATATCTTACATCAACAACTCCACCTCTTCGATCCACCCGATTGTGTCGAAGATCGAGATCCGCAAAGAGGGCAAAATCGGCCGCGTGTACTATCCGGCTGCCTTCATGTCGAACGACAATCTGGAGTATTACCGCGATGCTTACGAGATCGGCCCCGAGGCGCTCATCGATACCTACGCGGCGGCGACCGAACACGTGGACCAAGGGCTGTCGTTGACCCTGTTCTTCCCGGCGGACGCCACGACCCGTGACATAAACCGTGCCCAGATCTATGCTTGGAAGAAGGGCATCAAGACCATCTACTATGTGCGCCTGCGCCAGGAAGCCCTTGAGGGCACCGAGGTTCAGGGCTGCGTGTCCTGCTCGCTTTAAGGCCAGGTTGCTCGAAGGAGAGAGATCATGAAAGACGTGACTGAAACCCTGATCCCGCGCGCGATCAACTGGAACCGCTTGGAAGATGAAAAGGACCTTGAGGTCTGGAACCGTCTGACGGTGAACTTCTGGCTTCCGGAAAAAGTGCCGCTGTCCAATGACATCCAGAGCTGGGCGACGCTCAAGGATCACGAAAAAGATCTGACAATCCGTGTGTTTACCGGTCTGACGCTGTTAGATACGATCCAGAATACCGTGGGCGCGCCTGCGCTGATGCCAGATGCGGTCACCCCCCATGAAGAGGCAGTTCTAACCAACATCGCCTTCATGGAAGCAGTGCATGCGCGCAGCTATTCGTCGATCTTCTCGACACTTTGCTCGACGAAGCAAATCGATGAGGCGTTCCGTTGGTCGGAAGAGAACCCGCATCTGCAGGCCAAGGCGAAAGCGATTCTGAACACCTATGCGCCGGGCCAGGATCCGCTGAAGCGCAAGATTGCCAGTGTGTTCCTGGAAAGCTTCCTGTTCTATTCGGGCTTCTACTTGCCGATGTACTGGTCCAGCCGTGCCAAACTGACCAATACTGCGGACTTGATCCGCCTGATCATCCGCGATGAGGCCGTGCACGGGTATTACGTCGGTTACAAATTCCAGCGTGGCTTTGAACAGCAAGGCGAAGCGCGCCAGCAGGAACTCAAGGATTATGCGTTTTCGCTGCTGTTCGAACTCTATGAGATCGAAAATCACTACACCGAAGAGCTTTATGATGGCATCGGCCTGACCGAGGACGTGAAGGTTTTCCTGCATTACAACGCGAATAAAGCGCTGCAAAACCTTGGCTTCGAAGCGTTGTTTCCTGCCGAAGTCTCCGAGGTGAACCCGGCGATCCTTGCCGCGCTCAGCCCCGACAGCGAAAACCACGACTTCTTCTCAGGCTCTGGGTCGTCCTATGTCATCGGCAAGGCCGTCGCGACCGAAGATGAAGACTGGGATTTCTGAGGGCACAACCCGAAAGATAAAAACACGACAAATAGGGGGGCTTGGGCCCTCCTTTTTCGTGTTGAGATCTGATTTAAAACCGGTGAACGACCGGCGTCACGCCCCTGTCAGGTATGAGGCCAAGGGCGCCTATTGGCTCAGCGGGACTTGTTTATGGCGGTTCCTGCTTATTTTGAATCGCTGGGGATTCCCACGGGCGCGATTTTTTTGATTCCGTCTCGATCAGGAGGATCGTTGCATGCCGGCACCGTTGTCATCGGATACCTGCCGCCTTACAGTCCCGATTTGCACCCGATAGAACAAGCAGTCTCAAAACTGAAGGCACATTTGCGCAAGCTCGGGGCAAGAACCTTCACAGATCTCTTCGCCGCCATCTGCGATATCTGTGGCATGTTACCCAAGACGAATGCTGGAACTTCCTCAAGAATTCGGGCTATGCTTCAACATGAAATGGAACCGCTCTAAGTTCGCATCCGTCAGCCAGAAAAGATTAAACATGTTCACCGCTCGGCTTTTCAACCGTGAATCACGTGGCCAAGTGGAAATCAACGACTCCTGACCCAAGAAAGAGACCATCACCGATCGGATTGGGAAAAAAAGATATCCTCGCATTTCTGGCGCTCTGACCAATGATCTGATGTGCCGCGAGTTGAACTTGAATATTGACTTTGAAGTAGCCAACTGCCCATCATCTCCGGCAGTGATAACAGCTGAACTTCTGGATTATTATGAGGTGCAATAGCTCTGAACCATGCCCCCGGCCCAGTAAGAGACCAGATCTTGTTACTGTTCTTTCCTCTTACTCCATCCAGAATTTCTTCCGCAACTTTCCCCAAAGTTGGGCATTTTTTTTGTCCATAAAAAACACTATTGGTAAATTGCCCCTGCCAGCTTTTAACGCCGGTTAACTCGTGTTTCTGGCTTACAAACCCCGGTGCTGACCGCGGCTCATACGTTAAATCTGAATAAAGCCCTCCAAGCGCTAGAACCACCAATACCCTAAAAACATCCGCTTGCATTGCCGGAATTCGGCACGTCTCAAATGCTGCGGACGTGTCCGCCCCGAACTGTTGTTGCAGAAATTCAATGGCACGGCCTCTGCTGTAAAGCTCAACAGACCAGTCGCTTGCAGTCACCGTCCAATTCTCACTAACGCGCTGCACCGACGCCGGTACAACATCATCATGCCAATAAAGAAAA
>SPLB01000196.1 GCA_004566265.1 Paracoccaceae bacterium
CGGGGCCAATACCGTCGCCGGGCAGAATCAGAATGGAAGGGTTGGACATTGGGCTACTCCTTGAACAGTTGACCAAGGGCGTAGCCTCCCCGGATCAGAGGGTCAATATTGGCGGCGGTTTTTCAGCTCAAACGGCGTGATTGGATCCCATTTTCCCTTGTTTTTAAGGGCTGAAAGGCTTGAAAGCCCTCTTAGGGCAGGATGTCCACCCAGACCAGCCCGTGACGGCTGCCTGTGCCGCGGATAATGCCGCTGTCGATCACGGTGAGCCGTGACGAGGGCAGGACGTAATCAACGCGCATTTTACCGGCCCGCTGCCAAGTGACGGTGTGGTCTGCACTGTCCTCATCACGCGGCTGCGGGTCCTGCACATCTGGACGCGCAAGGAGATCCCGGATCGCCGCATGGCGCCCGTCGCCCCGCACGGGGTCCAAATTGGCGCTTCCCGCAATGACAAAAGAACGGGTGACAGGGCTGGGGATTGTGCCGTCCAGAACATGGCCCCACAGGCGGATTTCATCTGCATTGCGGCGGCCATTGCGGTCCTCTGGGCCATCGAAAACCGGGGGGGCTGCGTGAAAGGCCAACAGCCACAGGTCGCGCCCGTTCGGCAGTACAATTGGCACCGCCCAATGCCCCACCGAAGACAGACGCCAGACGTCCCAGCCTTCGGAAGAGGGGAAAGGGCTGCCATCCGGATGTCGTGGCATCTGATGGCCCGGCAGGTCGCGCCAGCGCAGGGTCGAAAAGTCTGCGGCGCGGGGGCCGTCGATGGGCAGGCGGGACAAGATCATCATGCCTCCCTGACCGGAAAAGTGCCCCCAGCCGAAACTGTCGCCGGGGCCATTGTTCTGCCCGTCACCGTCCAGATCCACCCCGCTGGGAAAGCCCGAATTCGGTCGCAGGGCAAAACCTTCCAGCCCAGTGAGGCCAGACTTTGCCAGACGCGCGCGCAGCGCTTCAAAAACACGCGGTGACATATCCCAGTCGAGGCCTTGCAGAACGACAATGTCGGGCTGCGCTTCAACCAAAGTGGCGATCACGGCGTCAATTTGTGGGTTGGCTTTCTGCCGTTCCAGATCCCGGACCAAAAGCCCTGGCCCTTTTCGGGACAGTTCTGTGTGAAAACTGGCAATGCGCAGGGGTTTTGGCGAGGACTGGGCCCATGCGGAAAGTGTGCCAAGACAGATCAGAAACGCGCCAAGCAGACAATTGGCGCAGCGTTTCATGCGGTCTTCAGTTCTTTGTTTTCTGGGTTTTCGATGGCAAAGCTGCGCCGTTGCAGCGCGATCAGCTCAGCCACCCGCAGCCGCGCCATGCCCCGCATGATCATCATGGCCGGGAACATAGCCCAACCTGTCACCGCCCAAACAAACAGTTGCGCATTGGCAAAAAGCGCAGGGTCCAAGGTCCCACTGCCGATCTTCACCGCAGCAGGCAAAAGAAACGGTGCCAATAAACCGCCCGCAATATGAAGGCGCGCGTCGCGCTGGAGCCTGACCACCACGTCGCCGCCGGTCGTGGGGTCAAAAAGCGGCAGATTGATCCAGACATTGAACGGGCCATTGCGCTGCGGCCAGTGGCTGCTGCGAATGATCAACCCAAAGACCAATACCGAGCTCAGCGAAGCGGTGTAGGCCACCGCGGTCGCGCGTCGCGCCAGTTCGGCTGTTGAGAATGACAGGTCGGTTGGCAGAACAGCCTGCACCAGTCGAACCGGTGAAACAGCAAAATCCAGCCCCTGCGCCAGCAAGAAACCAACGCTGCTGGTCAATGCGGTGAGACCGGTGGGGGCTGTGTCATGGCGGGCAAGAAGCGACACAAGGAAGACGCAGATCGTCAGAGCTGCAAACCGGCAGCGGTTCATGGGGCGGGCGTCGCGAAACTCAAGAAAGCTTGGCGAGGTGGCAAAATACTCTGCAAACACAAAACAACCAAGGAAAATCGCCGTCAGCGTCACCAGTTCCGGAGAATGCGATTGGGGCAACGGCACGATCAGCGACGGCAATGCAATAAGCAATGCCATTAATACTCCGCGCAGAGCTGCAGCTGTCATGCCAGAAAGCACTCTTGGTCCCTTTGCCGTCTCAGCCACGGTTCTGTGCCGGGCGTGTCGTGTTGAATTGGCGTGCCGCTGCGGTTTTTTTGACCTTGATTGGAAGCGGTGCGCCCTGCCTCAATTTTGCCTGAATGTGGCAAGATTTGGTTCGGTTCTCAAGTCAGACGCCGCGAAAATTTGTGGATTGGTGCGAATTGATCGACAAACTGGTGCAGGCTTGCATCAAGAAAACAAATGGTTTTCCGCGTTTGAGCGAGTTGGGTCCAAAACGAGCACGAATGAAACTTGTGCCTTAACCATTGCGGCGAGGATGTGGCGGCAGGTGGGGTCTCACCCGCGCAAAAGAAAAGGAGGCACCCAATAGGATGCCTCCTTTCACAGGGCAAAAGCCCAAACAAAGCCAGGAAACTAGACCCAGGGGCGTGCCTGTGCAGCTTGCTCTTCGAACGTTGCGATGCTGTCGGCTTTCTCCAGCGTCAGGCCGATATCATCCAGGCCGTTCAGCAGGCAGTGCTTTTTGAACGCATCCACGTCAAACTTGATCACGTCGCCTTCAGAGGTGGTGATTTCCTGCGCGGCCAGGTCCACAGTCATACGCGCGTTCTCGCCCTTTTCCGCGTCTCGCATCAACAGATCGACCTGATCTTCGGGCAGAACGACCGGCAGCATGCCGTTCTTGAAGCAGTTGTTGAAGAAGATATCGGCAAAAGAGGTGGAGACAATCACCTTGATACCGAAGTCATCCAGCGCCCACGGCGCGTGCTCGCGCGAGGAGCCGCAGCCAAAGTTGTCGCCCGCGATCAGGATCTGCGCCTCACGGTATTGCGGTTTGTTCAGCACGAAATCAGGGATCTCTGTACCGTCGCGGTTGTAGCGCATCTCATCAAACAGATTCTTGCCAAAGCCGGTGCGGGCAATGGATTTCAAGAACACTTTGGGGATGATCATATCGGTGTCGATGTTCACCAGCGGCATGGGCGCGGCGATACCGGTGAAGGTTTCAAACTTGTCCATAATGCTGGCTCCCTACATCAGCTCGCGAACGTCGGTCAGCTTGCCGGTGACGGCAGCGGCGGCGGCCATGGCAGGCGACACAAGGTGCGTGCGGCCCTTGTAACCCTGGCGGCCTTCAAAGTTCCGGTTGGAGGTTGCGGCGCAACGCTCTCCTTCGGACAGCTGGTCGGGGTTCATCGCAAGGCACATGGAACACCCCGCCATGCGCCACTCGAAACCGGCGTCTTGGAAAATCTCGGCCAGTCCTTCTTCTTCGGCTTGCGCTCGAACCAGGCCAGAGCCCGGTACGACCATGGCACGCATGCCATCCTTGATCTTCTTGCCTTTCAGGATTTCGGCAGCCGCGCGCAGGTCTTCGATACGGCCGTTGGTACAGGACCCGATGAAGACGGTGTCGATCTCAATATCGGTCAGCTTCTGACCAGCTTTCAGACCCATGTATTCGATCGAGCGGCGCGCCGCCTCGATCTTGCCGCCTTCGAAGTCTTCAGGCGCGGGGACAACACCCGTGATCGGCAGAACGTCCTCGGGCGAGGTGCCCCAGGTCACGACGGGCTCAATCTCTTCCCCTTTCAGGGTGACAACCTTGTCGAAATGCGCGCCTTCATCGGTGAAGAGGGTCTTCCACCAGTTCATCGCGGCTTCCCACTGCGCGCCTTTGGGCGCGTGCGGACGACCTTTGACGTAATCGAAGGTGGTCTCATCCGGCGCAATCAGGCCCGCGCGGGCCCCGCCTTCGATGGCCATGTTGCAGACGGTCATCCGGCCTTCCATGGTCAGGTCGCGGATCGCTTCACCGCAATACTCGATCACGTAGCCAGTACCACCGGCGGTGCCGGTTTCGCCGATCACCGCCAGGGTGATGTCTTTGGCGGTCACACCGGGCTTCAGCTTACCGGTGATCTCGACTTTCATGTTTTTGGACTTCTGCTGGATCAGGGTCTGGGTTGCCAGAACATGCTCCACTTCAGAGGTTCCAATACCATGCGCCAGCGCGCCAAAGGCGCCGTGGGTGGCGGTGTGGCTGTCACCACAAACCACGGTCATGCCGGGCAGGGTCCAGCCCTGCTCGGGGCCAACAATGTGTACAATGCCCTGACGCACGTCAGACACCGGGTAGTAGTGCACGCCAAATTCCTTGGCGTTCTTGTCCAGAGCTTCGACCTGTATGCGGCTTTCTTCCGTCATGGTGGCCGGATCTGCGCGGTCCAGTGTTGTGGGGACGTTGTGGTCCGGCACGGCAATGGTTTTTTCTGGCGCGCGCACTTTGCGGCCCGCCATGCGCAGCCCTTCAAAGGCTTGGGCACTGGTCACTTCGTGGACCAGGTGGCGGTCAATGTACAGCAGACATGTGCCGTCCTCTGCTTCATGCGTCACATGCGCATCCCAGATTTTGTCATAGAGTGTCTTCGGGGCGGTCATTTCGCTCTCCCGTGGATGATCATAAAATAGGAATATTGGGCGCGCGTCATGTCGCGCCAACGGGCGGCGCGACCTTACAGTCGGGCAAGCACCGAGCGCGTCGCCCCGTGAAAGCGGGCGGGCAACCAAGCCCGATCAGCGGTTTCAAAGATACGTTCCATGCCGCGGTGGTTTACAGCAGCTTGCAAAGTTTCGCAAGGGATCGGCCCTCTCCTGCCCCTTGTTTTTGCATGCAAGCAGCGGTAAAGGGCGTCGGCCCCGCTGCTGCTGCTCTTTTGGGGGTAGGCTTTGTACCAAAGCCGTCTACCGAAGCCTTGTGCCCACGGGTGTCTTCATTGAAATGAGACATTGGCCTTGGTATGATTGAGGGACCCCAGCGCCGGGGGACGGTCGGCGCCTTATAAAGGAGGACAATGTCCTGTCAGCTCAACCTCATGCGGCTTCTGCCGCAAAAGCCGGGGCAGCCGTGATGGCCGTATCCGCGCAGTCCCAGGTCACCAGCGAAGCGCTGCTGGCCCGCATTCTTTCCTCTCTGGACGAAGACAAAGCTGAAGATGTCACGCAGATTGACCTGCGTGGGAAGACATCTATTGGCGATTATATGGTGGTGGCGTCTGGCCGCTCGACCCGCCAGGTTGCAGCTATGGCTGAAAAACTGATGGAAAAGCTGAAGACGGAATTTGGTGTGTACAGCAAAGTCGAAGGTAAAGATTCCGGCGACTGGGTGCTGATCGACACCGGTGACGTCATCGTTCATCTCTTCCGCCCCGAAGTGCGGGACTTCTATCAGATCGAAAAAATGTGGCAGCCCGCAGGTCCCAGCACCAGCTGATGACTGCTGCGTGACCCTGCCCAGGCGGGCAGGGCGGGATGACCAAACGTTCTATGGGGAACCGGACCCACGTCCGGTGATGACAAGATATATGCGCCTGCATATCTGCGCGGTCGGCCGTCTTCGGTCCGGGCCGGAAAAGACGCTCATTGACGATTATCTGCAACGATTCGACCGTACCGGTCGGGCGCTTGGCCTTGGGCCTGCGCGTGTGGTTGAGGTCGAGGACAAGAAAAACGCAGGCATGGGCGCAGAGGCGCAGCTGCTGCGCAAGGCGCTGCCCAAGGGGGCTTTTATCTGCACATTGGATGAACGCGGCCGGGTTCTGTCCTCTCCTGATTTTGCAAATAGAATTGCGGGCTGGCGCGACAGTGGCCGCTCTGATCTGGCGTTTATCATTGGCGGCGCAGATGGCATTGACCCGTCCTTGCGCGCGGAGGCTGATTTCTCAATCTCTTTTGGGCAAATGGTATGGCCGCATATGATGGTGCGCCTGATGCTGTCCGAGCAGATTTACCGCGCTGCGACCATCCTGTCGGGATCACCGTACCACCGGGTCTGACGCCCTAAACGTCCAAATGGCATGATTTGAGGGTCCTTGGTCGGAAATCCGCCCAATTTGCGCCATGCTTTTGCGTTTTGGTGTCTCAGGGTGGAGTGGTCTTCTGTTCAAAGTCGAAACTGAGCGCTGCTTGAAGGGCACGCGTTCCAGGAGGCGAAGAAAGGGAAGTCGAATGGATGCGACCAAGGAAGAGCTCTGCGAGGGACGTAAGCGTCTGTTCAAATTAATTCTCAGACAGGCCCGCGCGGCGCATCGGGCCCGGCAGGATGCAGCCTGCATGCCCCAGTCATCGATTCAGTCAACCTCCTCCTCTGATGTTTCGTTCTTGGCCCTTTGTCAGGGAAGTTTTAAATTCTCAAATTGATTTGATTTAAAGCTCCGCAATGAAATGCATCTGGGGCTCAGGATTGTGCATCGGTCTTTGGCACCTGATGGAGCCTTGCCGGGCTCTCCAACAAGATCGCGCGGGATTGCGACACAAATTCGCGGCGGAACAGCACCGCAGTGGTTACAAGTGTCGCGGCAATCAAGGCCATCGGCCCTGCCAGCCATGCCAGCGCGGCGAGCGCAAAATAGGTCGACCGAAGCCCGCGGTTAAAGCTGCGTGCGGCGGTGATATTGATTTCGGCGGCTTGACGCGCGCGGGGGTACGCATCGGGGTCAGAGGGCGCGTTTGGCACAGCCGCCATAAGAACCGAACAATAGCCAAAAAGCCGGTGTGACCAAACGTAAACCAAAAAGGCATTGGTCAGGAATGCCAGCGAGGCGAGGATTTTGATCTCAAAAACAAACACCGGTGTGCTGGACAGCGTCAGATCTTGCGCGACACCGGCCAGCTGTTCGGTGTTTCCCACCAGCGCAAGGCCCCCCCCAAGCGCGAGCATGGCAGCAGAGGCAAAGAATGCAGCCGCTTGTCGCAGCGATGAAATCACCTGAGAATCAAAGATTCGCGGATCGCGGGTCACCATCTGGTCCATCCACTCGCGCCGGAAATCCGCCATCAGGCTTGACACCGATGGCCGGTCGGACCGGGGGTTTTCAATCCGCCAGCCAATCCAGAACCAAGCCAGTATCAAAAGGCCTAAGGCAATGAAATCCAGCGTAGAAAACAGCGTCAGCCGTTCGGTCCAGGTGTGTATCCAGGGTGTCGTCCAAACCATACGCGCACCCTAGCGGAGCAGAGGGGGCTTGTCAGGGAATTAAAATTGGTAATATTATTTGACCAATACGGCACCAAAGTAGACGATGGTGCCACAGGCCCGGCACGAAGGAACACGCAATGGAAATGCCTTCCCCCAGCAAAATGGTCTTGGCTGACAAAGCCAAGCTGACCGAAGCACTGTTACAGGTGCTGCCTGAAGACGCTGTGATCTCGGACCTTGCCGAAACGCGCGCCTATGAATGTGACGCGCTCACCGCCTATCGCTGCCCGCCCATGCTGGCGGTTCTTCCACGCTCGACCCAAGAGGTCTCTGAGGTGCTGCGTATTTGCAACGCGGCAGGCGTGCCAGTGGTGCCTCGTGGGGCGGGGACTTCGCTTGCCGGTGGGGCGTTGCCAACAGCCGACTGTGTGCTGCTCGGTGTTGCGCGCATGACCGAAGTGCTGGAAACCGATTATGACAACCGGATCATCCGTGTGCAGACAGGGCGCACCAACCTGTCGGTGTCCGGCGCGGTGGAGGACAGGGATTTTTTCTATGCCCCTGACCCCTCTTCGCAGCTTGCCTGTGCGATTGCCGGAAATATCGCCATGAACTCTGGTGGGGCGCATTGCCTGAAATATGGGGTCACCACCAACAACCTCATGGGTGTGACCATGGTGATGATGGATGGCACGGTGGTGGAGATCGGAGGGGCCCATCTGGACGCAGGCGGTCTGGACTTGCTGGGCGTGATCTGCGGAAGCGAGGGCCAGCTGGGCGTCGTGACCGAAGCGACCTTGCGGATTCTACGCAAACCCGAAGGCGCGCGTCCGGTTCTGATCGCCTTTGACAGCAATGAGGTCGCGGGCGCCTGTGTCAGCGACATCATCAAGGCAGGCGTTCTGCCCGTGGCGATCGAATTTATGGACCGTCCATGCATCGAGGCCTGTGAGGCCTTCGCTAAGGCGGGCTACCCGATGTGCGAGGCGCTGTTGATTGTTGAGGTCGAAGGGTCAGATGCGGAAATCGGCCATCAGCTTTCTTTGATTGGCGACATTGCCCGGCGGCACGATCCGATCGAGCTGCGCGAGGCAAGCGATGCGGAGGAGGCGGCGCGGATCTGGCTGGGTCGAAAATCCGCCTTTGGCGCCATGGGGCAGATCAACGACTACATGTGCTTGGATGGCACCATCCCGGTGTCGACCCTGCCTCAGGTGCTGCGCGGGATAGACGCATTGAGCCAACAGTTTGGGCTGAAGGTTGCCAATGTTTTTCACGCAGGCGACGGCAATATGCACCCGCTGATCTTGTTTGATGCCAATAAACCCGGCGACTTAGAACTGTGTGAGGAAATGGGCGCAGAGATCCTGAAGCTCTGTGTTGAAGTTGGCGGCTGCCTGACGGGCGAACATGGGGTAGGCGTAGAAAAACGCGATCTGATGACCCATCAATACAGTCCCAGCGATCTGGAGGCGCAGCTAAAGGTCAAGGATGTGTTTGATCCGAAATGGCTTTTGAACCCGGCAAAGGTGTTCCCTCTGGCGGTTACAGAAACCCGCCGCGCGGCTGGCCGAGTGTAAGGACATCTGAAATGCTCAGACCTGAAACCGAGGCCGATCTGGTCGACGCCATTGCTGCGGCCAAAGACCCGCTGGCGATCCAAGGCGGTGGGACGCGCGGTGTGTCCTGCCAAGGAACACCGTTGACCACGGAAAGGCTAACGGGTGTCTCTCTCCACGAACCTGGTGCGCTGACGCTGGTCGCGGCGGCGGGCACCCCGGTTGCTGAGGTCGAACAGCTGCTTGCCGAAGAAAACCAGCGTTTGGCCTTTGAACCGCCAGATCTGCGCGCACTTTTGGGTTCTGAAGGCACACCGACTTTGGGCGGTGTGTTTGCCACCAATGGCGCTGGTCCGCGGCGCATTCAATGTGGCGCGGCGCGCGATTTTCTGCTGGGGGTGCGCTTTGTGGATGGCACTGGCACTGCTGTGTCTAACGGCGGGCGGGTGATGAAAAACGTCACCGGCTATGATCTGGTCAAGCTGATGGCGGGGGCACACGGGACGCTTGGCGTGCTGAGCGAAGTTAGCCTGAAGGTCTTGCCGCAGGCGGAGGCGACATCAACCGTGGTTGTGTCCACCGGTGATCTGGGCGCGGGCCTGCAGGCCATGTCCACCGCGCTGGGCGCCCCCTATGACGTGTCGGGTGCAGCCTTTAATCCCGCAGCGGGCGAGGCTTACATCCGTCTGGAAGGGTTTCAAAGCTCCGTTGCCTATCGCGCAGAAAAACTGTCGACGCTGCTGGCAGGACACGGCGCAGTAGAGCTGCGCACCGACAGTGCCAATCTTTGGAAAGGGATCCGCGATGTGCAGCCGCTGGTCGGGGCTGATGGCGATCTGTGGCGGATTTCTGTCAAACCGGGCGATGCGGTGCGGCTGATCCCAGCGCTGGGCGCGGCGCAGTGTCTTCTTGATTGGGGGGGCGGGCTTGTCTGGGCCGTGGTGCCCAAGGGCACGGACGTCCGCGCCCGCATGGCGGTGCCCGGCCACGCCACTTTGATGCGCGGGAGAGGTTTTGCGCGGTTCCATCCCGAGCCTGCACCTTTGGCGGCCCTCTCGGCCGGGCTGCGGGCGCAGTTCGACCCGCGCCAGATCCTCAATCCCGGACTGATGGGGTAAGACATGCAAACCAATTTCACCGAAGCCCAGCTGCGCGATGCGGGCACGCACCGCGCCAATCAAATCTTGCGATCCTGTGTTCACTGCGGCTTCTGCACGGCGACCTGCCCGACCTATCAGGTGCTGGGCGATGAGCTCGACAGCCCCCGTGGGCGCATCTACCTGATCAAGGACATGCTGGAAAACGAACGTGTTCCGGATGCCAAGACCGTCAAACACATCGACCGCTGCCTGTCGTGTCTGTCCTGCATGTCGACCTGCCCGTCGGGGGTGCATTACATGCATCTTGTCGACCACGCGCGGGCTTACATCGAACAACACTATCAACGTCCCTGGCACGACCGCGCCCTGCGCTGGACACTGTCGCAGATTCTCCCCTATCCCACGCGGTTCCGGCTGGCGCTTCTGGCGGCCAAGATCGTGCGCCCCTTCCGAGGTTTGATTCCCGATGCGCGTCTGCGGGCAATGCTGGATATGGTGCCGCGTCATATTCCCCCGGTCAGTCGCAATGATGACCCACAAAGCTTTGCGCCGGAGGTTCAGCGCAAGAAACGTGTGGCGCTGATGACGGGCTGTGCACAAAAGGCGCTGAACACCGACATCAATGACGCCACCATTCGGCTGCTGCGTCGTCTGGGCTGTGAGGTGGTGGTGGCCGGAGGCGCAGGCTGCTGTGGTGCGCTGACCCACCACATGGGCCGCGAAGACGACAGCCACAAAGCCGCTGCCGCCAATATAAACGCCTGGATGGCTGAGGTCCGCGGCGAAGGCCTCGACGCCATTGTCATCAACACCTCGGGTTGCGGCACGACGGTCAAGGATTACGGCCATATGTTCCGCAATGACCCCCGGGCCGCTGACGCAGCCAAAGTGTCAGAGCTGGCAATGGATATATCGGAACTTCTGATGCAGCTGGACCTGCCCGAAGGCGGAGCCGAGGATCTAACCGTGGCCTATCACGCCGCCTGTTCGTTGCAGCATGGCCAACAGGTGAAAACGCATCCCAAAACGCTGTTGATGCGCGCCGGGTTCAAAGTGGTCGAACCCGCTGACAGCCACCTGTGCTGCGGATCTGCCGGCACCTATAATTTGCTCCAGCCCGAGATCTCTGGCCAACTCAAATCGCGTAAGGTCAGAACGCTAGAGGGGACAGCCCCCGATCTGATCGCGGCAGGTAACATTGGCTGCATGATGCAGATCGGATCGGGAACCTCGATCCCTGTGGTCCACACGGTGGAGCTTCTGGACTGGGCCACTGGTGGGCCCAAACCCCTTACCCTTGCAAACCCGCCCGCGTTTGCAAAATCCAATAAGCGCAGCTCCGCCGCTCAAGCAGTTCCGATCTTGCGCTGAGGGGCGCCGCGCGGCATTGAGGGGCAGTCGGGCCGCGTTTTTGGGTTTCCCTTTGCCGTACTTTTGCCCGATCCCGCGGATAGACCGGCGGGTGGGATCGGGCAATTGGGGGCCAAATGAGACGACAGGTGCTTGCAGCCGCAGTGGCGATGGTCGCGTCATTGGCCGTTGCGCCATC
>SPLB01000197.1 GCA_004566265.1 Paracoccaceae bacterium
AACATCAATAACCCGACGGACGGATTCTTCGGCATTGTCCTGAACATGATGCATGTAAGACTGTACAACACCCGCTCCGAACTGCGCTACAGCCTTTTGAAGTTCCGTGCGACCAGTCGCGTTGGCTGCGATCTGTGCCGTCAGATCGGCCATATTGTGATCGATATTGCGGCACGGATATGTGCCCGAAGCAAGAAGCGCACGTGTCTCGGCCTCCAACAGGCGACCACCTGAAACCATCTTGAAGTTCTTGATCAGAACGCCTTCTTCTTCGATATGGCGGCTGTCGGGCGGCGCAGATCCAGGCGTCTTGCCTCCGATATCTGCGTGGTGGCCACGGGATGCGACAAGGAACTGGATGTCCCGACCGGTTTCATCAAACACTGGGGTGATCACGGTCACGTCTGGCAGATGTGTGCCGCCGTTGAAGGGATCGTTCATAACAAAGACGTCGCCAGGCTGGATTACGCCAGCGTTTTCCCGCAGGATCGATTTCACGCTCGCGCTCATAGATCCCAGATGCACCGGCACATGCGGCGCATTCGCAACCAGATCGCCTGCCGCATCAAAGATCGCACAAGAGAAATCGAGCCGTTCGCGGATATTCACTGAGGCGGCGGTTTTCGCAAGCGTCGCGCCCATCCGCTCCGCGATAGACATGAAGAGGTTGTTGAAGACTTCTAGCATGATCGGATCAACGGTGGTGCCAATGGCTTCCTCACGCGCGAGCGGTACAATACGCCGTAAGACAAGCGCACCGCCGTCGATGCAGGTTGCTTCCCATCCATGTTCGACCACGGTGGTGCCTGTTGGTTCATTGATGACGGCAGGGCCTTCTACAACGGCGCCAACACCCATCTTGTTGCGATCATGTGTGACGACGGACTGGAGGCAATGGTCTGCCCACATCTGTGTTGTTCCATGACGGCTTTCTTGGCTCTCGGCATTGGGCAATTTGGCGCTTGCCCCGGATGCACCTACGGCCTCGACGGAAATCATTTCGGCGATGATATCGTTTGTTTCAGGGCGGAACCCGAATTCCACCTCGTGAGATGTGCGAAACTCTTCGATCATGGCGTCTGGTGATCCAAGCACCACAGGCAAGGTGGTTTGAGACGTGGACATCCGAAGGTACACTTTCTCCCGAACCGAGATGTTGCTGCGCTCGACGCCCTGATTTAACACCTCTTCTGTCGCCTGCGTGGTCAAGGCGACAGAGGCGGCTGTGATGGCGGCCACATTTGAAACGGGCACAAGCAATTGTTGTTCGCGCATCGACACGATGTCCGCCAGCCCCATGCCAAGCGCAGACAGGACCCCGGCGAAGGGATGCAGGTAAACGGACGTCATCCCAAGCGCATCGGCCACAAGACAGGCATGTTGGCCGCCTGCACCACCAAAGCAATTCAAGGTGTAGCCGGTCACGTCATATCCGCGCGCGACACTGATTTCCTTGATCGCGTTCGCCATGTTGTCGACTGCGATTCGCAGGAACCCCTCGGCCAGCACCTCAACCGACAAAGGCACTTCGCCTGTTTGGGCTGAGATGTCCTGTGCCAATTCCTCAAAGAGGTGGCGCGGCGCATCGATATCGAGTGGCTCGTTGCTGTCTGGACCAAATACATTTGGGAAGTTCTCAGGCTGAATCTTGCCCAGGACTGCGTTGCAATCGGTGACTGTCAGCGGGCCACCCCGGCGATAGCAGGATGGGCCGGGGTCGGCGCCAGCACTCTCGGGGCCGACCTGAAGCCGCCCATCGCGGAATGACAGGATAGACCCGCCGCCTGCCGCCACTGTGTGAATATTCATCATCGGAGCGCGCATCCGAACGCCGGCCACCTCGGTTTCAAAGCTGCGTTCGTATTCCCCGGCAAAGTGGCACACATCAGTTGAGGTGCCGCCCATGTCAAAACCGATCAGTTTGTCGAAGCCATCCTGTGAAGCGGTGCCGACCATCCCCACAACGCCGCCTGCGGGTCCGGACAAGATAGCATCCCGGCCGTGGAAAAGGTCCGCGTCAGTTAGCCCACCGTTTGACTGCATAAACATCAGCCGCTCAACGGCATCAGTACCCAGAGCGCTGCGGACTTGATTGACGTATCTTTTGAGGATCGGGGTTAGATAGGCGTCGGCGACCGTCGTATCCCCGCGCGAGACCAGTTTGATAAGCGGGCTTGCTTGATGGCTCAGAGAGACCTGCTCGAAACCCTGCTGCTCGGCCATCTCGCCGAGCATTTTTTCATGTTCCGGGTTGCGATAGCTGTGCAGCAGCGCGACGGCGATCGAGCGATATCCCTTGCCGTAGGCATCGCAAATCGCCGCGCGGGCTTTTTGAAGGTCTATCGCGTCGATGACGGTTCCATCCGCTTCCAGCCGTTCATCGATTTCAATGACGTCCGAATAAAGCAGATCCGGCAGCTGAATATTGAGCGCAAACAGGTCGGGCCGATTCTGATACCCGATTCTCAACAGGTCTTTGAAGCCGCGCGTGATAAACAGAACTGTCCGTTCACCCTTGCGTTCAAGCAAGGCGTTCGTAGCGACCGTGGTGCCCATTTTAATAGCGCGGATCGCGTTTTCTGGGATCATATCATTCTTCGAAAGCCCCATGATCTGGCGCACGCCCTGCACGGCCGCATCTTTGTAAGACTCTGGCTTTTCTGAAAGAATCTTGTGGGTCTTTAGATCGCCCTGCGGCGTTCGCGCAACGATGTCTGTGAACGTACCGCCACGATCAATCCAGAAGTCCCACTTAGAATCAGCGCGCAAGGTCATTTGCATCTCCCAAACATAAAGTTGTTGCATTATTCGCAAAACGCTGACAATTTGTCAACGTAATGAATTCGGGATTATGGCCTGGGTTCAGTTCAACAGAGGAGCTTAACAATGAAACATTTCATCTTGGCCACTGGACTTGTCGTTGGCCTGAACGGCGCTGCAGCTGCTGACACATGGGACATGCCAACCCCTTACGGTGACGCCACCTTCCACACGCAAAACATCTCTCAGTTTGCAGCGGATGTTGCAGCGGCCTCCGATGGCGCATTAGAGATTACGATCCACTCCGGCGGTTCCCTGTTCCCGCACGGTGAAATCCGCAACGTCGTCCGGTCTGGTCAGGTTCCGATTGGCGAATTCTTCCTGTCGCGGCTGGTGAATGACGATGCCGCTTTCGGGATCGACAGCCAGCCTTTCGTGGCAACAAGCTATGAAGATGCTGAACGCCTCTGGGCCGCGCAGCGCCCCGTCGTGACCGAACTGCTGGCTGAGCAAGGTCTGATGCCGCTTTTCTCTGTGCCATGGCCCGCACAAGGTCTTTACACCAACGGTGAGATTGAAACCGTCGAGGGCCTCGCAGGCCTGCGGTTCCGTGCCTACAACGCAGCCTTAGAAGAATTCGCCACGCTGGCGGGGGCCGCCCCGGTGCAGGTCGAAGCTCCAGACATCCCGCAAGCCTTTGCAACCGGTCAGGTCGAAGCGATGGTCACTTCTCCCTCAACTGGCGCGAATTCGACCGCCTGGGATTTCGTAACGCACTACACCCCGATCAACGCCTGGGTTCCTAAGAACATCGTTGTGGTAAACAAACGCGCTTTCAAGCGTCTGCCTGACTCTGCACAAGCTGCCGTTCGAGAGGCCGCCGCCGCAGCTGAAGCGCGTGGGTGGGACATGTCAGCTGCCGAAGCGGATGCGAAAACAGCGATCATGGCCGAAAATGGAATGATCATTGTCGAGCCCAGCGACGCCTTGACTGCCGGTCTGCAAAAAATTGGTGCGCAAATGCTCACGAACTGGAAAGCCAGCGCATCTAAGGCCGCGCTTTCCATTTTGACGACCTATCAGCAGTAAACGGCGGGTCGAAAACCACTCTTTGGTCGGTTTTAATTTGCCAATAAAGGCCCGGCGCGGGTTTTCTCCTGCCCAAGCGTCGGGTATATTTTTAAGGGGCACATCATGCAAACAATTCTGAACAGGATCTATCTTGCCGCGGGATGGATATCGGCATTCACGATCTTGGCAATTGCCGTTTTGATCAGCGCGCAGATCTTCTTGAATTTTGCGACGCGAGTCTTCGGCCTGCCGTTGCCGTCGACGATCCCGTCCTACGCAGACTTCTCTGGCTTCATGCTCGCAGCCGCAACCTTCCTTGCCATGCCCTATACATTCCGCAGCGGTGGCCACATCAAGGTGTCTCTGGTCACCGCCCGGCTGCCCGAATGCGCGCGCCTCATTGGTGAAATTGTCGCGCTTATCGCCGCCACAGCGCTGACGGCTTTTGCCGTTTACTACATCTGGGTACTTGTCGCCGAGAGCATCCACTTTGGGGATGTCTCCAATGGGACAATCCCAATCCCGCTGTGGATCCCCCAAACTGCCATGGGCATAGGAATGACGTTGCTGTGCGTCTCCGTCGTTCACAGCCTGATCGAAACACTTTTGCGCGGCGAGCCCGTCATCGCTGCATCCGAGGAAGCCTGAAATGTCTGATCCTGTCGTTGGTCTCATCCTGCTTGGGCTTTTGTTTGTCTTTTTGGCGGGGGGACTTTGGATCGCGCTGTCCCTTTCCGCTGTCGCCGCTGTCGCCCTTGCGTTCTTTTCAAATTCGTCCGTTGGCCTAAACTTGGCCGTTACGTTCTGGGGGCACAGCCATTCCTGGTCCCTAACAGCACTGCCGCTGTTTATCCTGATGGGTGAAATCCTGCTCCGCTCGCGCCTCAGTAAGGATATGTTCAACGGCCTTGCCCCGTGGCTTGGCGGGCTCCCCGGGCGCTTACTCCACGTAAACGTTTTGGGCTGTGCCATCTTCGCAGCTGTTTCCGGCTCTTCCGCTGCAACCGCCGCGACGATCGGCAAGATGTCCATTCCGGAACTCAAATCGCGGGGCTACCCCGAAAGCCTGATCCTTGGCACCCTCGCTGGGTCTGCAACGCTTGGGCTTCTTATCCCGCCTTCGATCATCCTGATCGTCTACGGCGTGGCCACTGAACAATCGATTGCGCGGCTGTTTGTTGCGGGGCTGATCCCCGGCGCGTTGTTGGTCGGTTTGTTCAGCGCCTATGTCGCGGTCCGCGCCTGGATGGATCCGAACCTGATCCCGGCTGAAACGACCAAGCCCAGCCTGAAAGAAAAGCTCTGGGAAGCGCGCGGCCTGATCCCCGTCGCCCTGCTGATTTCAGGCGTCATCGGGGCGATTTATACCGGTATCGCGTCCCCAACAGATGCGGCAGCCCTTGGTGTGCTTTTGTCGATCCTTCTGGCTGTTTTGTCCGGCAGTTTCACGAGGAGCGACTTCCTAGACGCGCTTTTGTCGGCGGCGCGCACGTCGTGCATGATCGCTTTCATCCTTCTTGGTGCAGCATTTCTTGCCGTTTCGATGGGTTTCACGGGCTTGCCCCGCAACCTCGCATCGTGGATCGGCGAGATGGGCCTGTCGCCCTATGTGTTGTTGGCTGTCCTGACGATCTTCTTCATCGTCCTAGGCCTTTTCCTGGATGGAATTTCTGTCGTCGTCCTCACGACGTCCATCATTATGCCTATGGTGCTGGCCGTTGGGATCGATCCGATCTGGTTCGGCATCTATCTGGTGCTCGTCGTTGAGATGAGCCAGATCACCCCACCGGTCGGCTTCAATCTTTTCGTCATTCAGGGACTGACGGGGATCGACATCTTGAGGATCGCAAAGGCGGCACTGCCGTTCTTTTTCCTGATGTTACTAGCGGTCGTCCTGATCACGCTGTTCCCGCAAATCGTAACATATCTACCAGAAGCTATGAACCGCTGACTCCATTTCTCGGGCGGCGTCACAAAGAGGACGCGGCCCGACTTGCCTGATCGTATTGGCCCGACAAAGCGCGCAGGCTCGCCGCGATAGCGCTCAATTCGTCCCCGGATATATCCATTCGGCCAAGCCCATCGATGAGGCAGCGTTCCCGAACGGTTCGGTATTCGTCACACAAGGCATCTCCCTGACTGGACGTGCTGTAAAACACTTCCTTCCCGCGCTTCTCAGACACGATCAATTCGGCCTTAGAAAGCTTGCGCAGAGCGTAATTTACTGTGTGAGTGTCATCGATATTCAGCAGAAAGCAGATATCGCTAAGGCGTTTGTCTCTTCCCCTATGGTTCACGTTATGGAGAACCAGAATCTCCAACGGACTCATATCAGTATGACCGGCTGCAGCCATACATTTAACCATCCAGCGCGAGAACGCGTTGAAGGCGATGATTAGGCCAAACTCGAACTCAGATGCCTCCCATCCTTCCCCATCAGCAAGATGGCGAGAGGAAACGATTTTTCGTTTTGCTGATTTTTCCATGTGTTTTATCGATATAACATTGATATCTCTACGTTATCATGCATCGGAAATTGTGCAATCCTTTCTCGATCCTTTGTCGAACACCCCAGCCCGGCCGGTCATTAACGGCATGACAACATGCCCGCAGAGCGTTCGAGATCAGTTACCTCGTAGCCGACACCACCGCCAGAGTTGAAAACGCCCCCGAAAACATGCAAGTTCTGCGCAAGGCAATATCATTTGGAAAATAACCGGTTAAACAATTTCGGAGAAAACAGAATGATCGACACTACCGTGCTACTCACCTATTCGCTGATCGTTCTAGGGTTCGTATTCATTCCTGGCCCGGCCACCCTTTTGACTGTCGCTAGAGCTACGACTTCTGGGACGAAAGCTGGCATCGCAACCGGCGCTGGTATTGCCGCCGGTGACTTTCTCCACACCATTATGGCCGTAGTTGGCATCTCGGCAATCATCGCGGCATCGGCAACTCTATTCAGCGTCGTGAAGTATCTTGGGGCTGCATATTTGGTTTTGCTCGGGCTGAAAGCGATCTTCGAAAAGAAGTCAGTTGATCTGGGTCAAGGGCGTGCCCTGATCACTGCGCCTCAAGCCTTCCGGCAGGCCATCCTGACCGAAGTCCTCAACCCGAAGACCGCACTGTTTTTCCTTGCGTTCCTGCCTCAATTCATTGTCCCAGAGAACGGCTTTGTTGTTGTTCAGCTCACTATACTTGGAATTGTCTTCGTGCTGATCGGCTTCCTCAGCACAATTATCTACTCAGTCGCCGCTGGCGGTCTTGGAAATTTTCTGCGCCGCAATCCAACGGTCCTGAAATGGCAAGGTAAGGTCGTGGGCAGCATCTACTGTGCGCTCGGAGTACGCCTCGCCTTGCAAGAGCGATGACCTGTCGCTTCTACGAGCCGCACTTTTCACAACCGGATCCCTTTGAGATCCACCAAAATTGCTCGTTTTAGCGAAAAGGATTGGTAATCCCCCCATTGTTAATGGGGCTCAGCCGTAGAATTCATGCGGCTGATTTGAGCTTCATGGCAGGTGTGATACCACCGATGGCCCTGTTGGGCCGGTCGTTACTGTAAGTCCAGAGCCATGTCGTGGCCTGATCTTGGGCCTC
>SPLB01000198.1 GCA_004566265.1 Paracoccaceae bacterium
GGTGATCGCAGCGGTCAGAGTGGTCTTACCGTGGTCAACGTGGCCAACGGTGCCGATGTTGACGTGCGGTTTATTACGTTCAAACTTTTCCTTAGCCATTACTCTTGGCGCCCTTTGAAAATTGGGGGGTCCTGCACGGGACCCGGTTTCCTCTGCGCGCGCGGGATATGCGGTTTGCGCGCAAAAATCAAGCGGTTCGTTCTTGACAATACTGACTTCAGCCTTCGGAAAGAGTTCCGGTTACATTTTCCGTGGGGCGTGTCGCAGCCCTGGGTGCGGCGGTGTTCGAGGCGTTACCGCGCAACTCAAACCAGCCGTTTTCCATGTGCTGTTCGGACATATATGCCTCGAGTTTGTCGACGATATTCAGCGACAGTCCCTGGATTTGCTCTTCTTTGGTACGCGCATGCCCAGACCCCAGCAGCGCGGAGTGCCCGGTGGTGCTTTCGAAGACTTCCATCTGGTGTTCGCGCACAAGGAACTGTTTTTTCTCGACGTCGTACACAAACACATTAACGACTGCGACGCTTTTGGGCGACAAAATCAATGGGATCCCCCCAGGCGCGAGCAAAAATCCTTCGAGGGTAACAGCTACATCATATTTCTGGCGGCCCTGATAGCGACGCATGCGTGTGTCCAACGCGCTCTGCAGGGGCGCATTCCATTCCGCCCCTTTCGCGTCGCGCGATGTCGGCCATTTGCGCGCTTTATCCGTATGGACATATACTACCCGCGCGCTGAATTCACCAAGGTCTTTCGGGGAGTCGCGCAACTGAGTTTCACCGCAGGCAACGGTCAGGGTCAACAGGGCCAAGGCGGCAAGTGTACGAAACATGGGGCCTCTCAAAGGTCATTCCGGTCAGTTAATCTCTGAGATGTAATACCCCCTGCCGCGCCGCGTCGTAACCCAGCGCCCCCTCCTGCCCCCCGAGCCCAGGCGCGGGGTTGCGTCTGAGCCACAGATCTCTGGGTTTAATTCACTTAAATCGGTAGGTTTTCGGAAAACCATACGGCGGGCGCTTTCCAACAGAGCCGCGCTTGCCCAGCCATTCGCTGAGATCAGGTTCGTGGCGGGTTTTACCGCCACCCATTTCCCAGCTAAGACCTTCCGCCCAAGTGAAGGTTGTAACATCCGCCAAGCCACCGTCGAGTTCGAGCGACCCCTGCTTGCCACGTGCCATATTGTATTTCTGAAGGCGCACACCTTTTCCACGGTTGAGCTCGGGCATTTCTTCGATAGCGAAGGTCAAGAATTTGCCGTTTTCGGATACAACCGCGACGTGGTCGCCGGAAACCGGGATACAGATCTTGGCGCGTTCATCATCCTTGACGTTCAGCACCTGCTTGCCGCCCCGTGTCTGGGCAACAATATCAGCTTCGGAACAAATAAATCCGTTCCCCGCGTCCGACGCCACCAGCAGTTTGCCTTCTGGGCGGTGGATCAGAATATCGACAATCTCAGCCTCATTCGGCAGGTCCACCATCAGGCGCAGGGGTTCGCCCATGCCGCGTCCACCGGGCAGATTCGCGGCCGAAACCGTGAACACACGCCCGTTGGAGGCAAAGACCAGCAGCCGGTCGGTGGTTTCTGCATGGAAGATAAAGCGCGGACCGTCGCCATCCTTGAACTTCAGGTCTCGGTCCAGATCGATATGGCCAGTCATCGCGCGAATCCAGCCCATCTGAGAGCAGACCACGGTGATCGGTTCACGTTCGATCATAGCTTCCAGCGGCACCTCTTCGACATCGCCCGCTTCGGCAAAGCGTGTCCGGCGCGCGCCACCGGCGTAATCCTTGCCGAACTGTTTTTTGGTATCGCGCAACTGTTCAGTAATGCGTTTCCACTGCAGCTCTTCAGAGCCCAGAAGTTCCACCAACCCAGCGCGCTCATCGCGCAGCGCATCACGTTCGCGGGTCAGTTCAATCTCTTCGAGCTTGCGCAAGCTGCGCAGGCGCATATTGAGAATCGCCTCGGCCTGAACCTCGGACAGGTCGGCACCGCCCGGCAGCGGCGTCTGGTATTCGTCCTCAGAGAAGGCGCGGGGATGCTCACGCCCCCAGTCTTCGCGCATCAGCGCGGCTTTGGGATCGTCGTCATATCGGATAATGTCGATCACCCGATCCAGGTTGAGGAAAGCGATAATGAATCCATCCAGCACCTCAAGCCGGTGGTCAATCTTGCCCATGCGGTGACGCGAGCGGCGCTGTAGAACGTCCCGGCGGTGACCCAGAAAGGCCCGCAGCACTTCTTTCATTGAACAAACCTTCGGCGTCACACCGTCGATCAGCACGTTCAAATTGAGCGAGAAACGGATTTCCAGATCCGAATTGCGGAACATCATCCCCATCAGCAGTTCCGGGTCCACGTTTTTGGACTTGGGCTCGAGGATAATGCGGATGTCATCGGCGGATTCATCGCGAATATCGGCGAGGATCGGCACCTTCTTGGTCTGAATCAGCTCTGCGATCTTTTCGATCAGCTTGGACTTCTGGACCTGATAAGGAATCTCAGTGACAACAACCTGCCACTGACCCCGACCAAGGTCCTCGACCTCCCAGGTGGAGCGCAGACGGAACGAACCACGGCCCTTGCGATACGCCTCGGCAATGTTTTCCTTGGGTTCAACAATGACGCCGCCCGTGGGGAAATCCGGGCCCGGCACATAGTGCAGCAGCGTGTCATCCGCCGCGCCGGGGGATTTGATCAGGTGGATACAGGCGTCGATCAATTCTGCAATATTATGCGGCGGAATGTTTGTCGCCATGCCCACCGCAATGCCGCTTGCACCATTGGCAAGGATATTAGGGAAGGTCGCGGGCAATACCGCCGGTTCCTGCAGGCGCCCATCATAGTTGTCACGGAAATCAACAGCATCCTCGGCCAGGCCCTGCAGCATGGCTTCGGCGATGAAAGTCATTCGCGCCTCTGTGTAACGCGAGGCAGCCGGGTTATCACCGTCGATATTGCCAAAGTTGCCCTGACCGTCGACCAACGGGTAGCGGACGTTAAAATCCTGCGCCAGACGTGCCATCGCATCATAGATCGCCGCGTCACCATGTGGATGAAAGTCCCCCATGGTATCGCCCGAGATTTTGGCCGACTTCAGAAAACCACCGTTTGACGTCAGCCGAAGGCGGCTCATTGCATAGAGGATCCGCCGGTGCACAGGCTTGAGCCCGTCGCGCGCATCTGGCAGCGCACGGTGCATAATCGTGCTTAGCGCATATGTCAGATAGCGCTCACCAATGGCGCGGCGCAGGGGTTCCAGGATCTCGCCCTCTTCGGGGAGTTCGGGGTGTTCGGGATCGTCTACCAGCTCGCTCATGCCATTGTGATACTGCCCAACCCTGAGAGGGTAAAGGATGCATGAACAATCACGGCGGCAGTTTTTTGCCCTTTGCCCCCTTTGCTCATCAACAAACCGGCCTTCAAATGCGGGAGGGGGAGAAAGCGCGTCCGTCTCCCCTCGCGTCATGTGAGTTCGAGCTGTATTACCCTTCCGAACTTGTTTCCCGACGTTCGGGGCTGCTGCCAGTGTTTGCCGTTGACCGGCACCGAGAGCGGTTTGAGTGGATGAGGAGACGCAATATGTCGCGACTGGTTGTTGTATCGTTGGTGGGTCTGGGCTTTGCTTTTTACGAACTAAGCGGGGGTGCAGATTTTGAACCGAACAAGCGCGCTGTTGCTCTCGCGCCTGTCGCGGAATTTGCACCTGCATCCTCAAACCCTGACAACGAGCCAAAGCAGACCCAGCAGGCGCGCCATTCGATGGGTAATACTGCTCCTGAAACGCGCCCGGCGGAGGTCACCGCCCAGCTGCAAACCGCAACGCTTGTGCCCGACGGCAAAACACGTCTGACGTTGGCGACACAGGGCCTGCAACTGGCGTCCCTGGAAGAAGGCTTGGCCGCAGGGACTGTTGCCGTATCCAACGTAACACCAGATGTGGTTAAGTCATCCCCCGCAGAGATTGCATTGGATATCCGCACCGTTCGGGCAAGCCGCGTGAACATGCGACAGGGACCAAACACCACCTACCCAATCCTTGGCCGCCTTCTGGCCGGTGACGAGGTTGAGATTCTGCGCGACCAAGGGGCTGGCTGGGCCATGGTGAAGGTCGAGAAGACCGGCCAAATCGGCTGGATTGCCACTTCCCTGCTCAGCCTGAAAGGGTCATAACTGCTCTCAGTCTTTGGAGAATCGTCCATGCAGAGATCCATTCTGATTACCGGCTGTTCGTCGGGCATCGGCCTTGATGCGGCGCGCGGTATGAGATCACGCGGGTGGCGTGTGTTTGCCTCCTGTCGGAAACAGGAAGATTGCGACCGGATGATCTCCGAAGGGTTTGAAAGTCCGCGCATTGATTACCGTGATGTCAATAGCATTACCGCTGGCCTGACCGCGGTACTGGACGCGACCGACGGCACACTGGATGCCCTTTTCAACAACGGGGCCCATGGTTTGCCGGGTGCGGTCGAGGACCTGCCAACCGAAGGCCTTCGAGAGATTTTCGAGGTCAACTTCTTTGGCTGGCACGAGCTGACCCGGCAAGTGATTCCCGTCATGCGGAAGCAAGGCCACGGACGGATCATCCATAACTCGTCCGTCTTGGGCATGGTGTCCTATCCGTGGCGCGGTGCTTATGCGGCAACGAAGTTCGCGCTTGAAGGCCTCGCCGACACTCTGCGGATTGAGCTGTCAGAGACTGGCATCTATGTGGTGCTCATTGAACCAGGTCCTGTAGCTTCGAGGATTCGCGAAAACTCGATCCCGCATTTTGAGCGTCACATCAACTGGCAGGCCTCTCCGGTTCGTGAGCGGTACGAGGCGGGTCTTTTGAAACGGCTTTATACGGACAGTGGCCCCGACCCGTTTGAGCTGCCCGCCTCGGCCGTGACAGTTAAACTGGCGCATGCCTGCGAAAGCCGCCGACCCCGGGCGCGCTATTTTGTGACGACACCGACTTACATCGCCGGCACCCTAAGACGTATTCTCTCGACCCGCGCGATTGACCGCATCCTCATACGGTATAAATAAGTGCTTCGAGCCCAAAACGGGCACTGCAACAAAAAAGGACGCCCGCCGTGACAACCCTGCTTTACTCCTTAGGCATCATAGCCATGATCGCCACCGCCGTTGTCTTGCTGATCGGCATTGGCGGCTTCGGCGCAGGCGGGCAATTCAACGCCAAGTTTGGCAATAAGATGATGCAACTCAGGCTGGCCCTGCAGTTTCTGGCTGTGGTCCTGCTGATGGCGTTTATGTGGATTGCCAACCAAGGAGGCCAATAAAATGGTGGTCTTGAACAAAATCTATACCCGAGCCGGCGACAAAGGCGACACCGCGCTTGGCAATGGGGATAGGGTCGCGAAACATAGTGCGCGCGTGTCGGCCTATGGAACGTCCGACGAACTGAACAGCTTTGTCGGTGTGGCCCGCCTCGACGCATCAGGCGAGGTCGATGACGCCCTGTCTCGCATTCAAAACGATCTTTTTGATCTGGGTGCAGACCTGTGCCGCCCGGACATGTCAAAAGATGCAGAATCGGAATACCCCCCGCTGCGCGTGGCGCAGGCGCAGGTGGACCGGCTTGAGGCAGAAATCGACGTGATGAACAGTGTTTTGGAACCGCTCCGCAGCTTTATCCTGCCCGGTGGGTCGCGCCTGTCTGCCAATCTGCACGTTTGCCGTACTGTTGCGCGCCGTGCGGAGCGTCTTGCGACCGAGTTGGCCGCCGAAGAAGACATCAACAGCGCTGCTGTGATGTATCTGAACCGCCTGTCAGACTGGTTCTTTGTCGCCGCGCGCATCGCCAATGAAAACGGGAACCAAGACGTTCTTTGGGTTCCTGGTGCGAACCGCTAGAAATCAGCCGCGCCAGTCCAAGTTCGAATCTGTTTCCGCAAACAGGCCCAGGCGCCCACGTGACATGGCAGTGTTATTGCGCAAACTTGCCATTTCTTGAGATAAATATTTCGTCGGAAAACCTTCACATAAATGACGAACGCGACGTCCTCGGACCAAAACATGACGATTTTACCCTGTTACGGCCTCCTTTGA
>SPLB01000199.1 GCA_004566265.1 Paracoccaceae bacterium
CGATTTTAAGAAACCCCATCAAACCCGAGGACTTGCCCCCGCCCGACAGAAGCTCGCCTTCCCCGCGCAGATGCGAAAAGTTGGTCCCGGTGCCAGAGCCATATTTAAACAGGCGCGCCTCGCGGACCCAAAGGTCCATAATGCCGCCTTCATTGACCAGATCATCTTCAACCGACTGGATGAAACACGCATGCGGCTGCGGATGTTCATAGGCGCTGTTGGATTTGGTCAGCTTGCCGGTCTTGTAATCGACGTAGTGGTGGCCCTGCGCCGGGCCATCAATGCCATAAGCCCAGTAAATGCCGGTGTTGAACCATTGCGGGGAATTGGGCGCCGCCATTTGCGACGCCAGCATGTAACGCATCTCGTCATAATAGGCACGCGCGTCTTCCTCGGAAGAGAAATAGCCGCCCTTCCAGCCCCAATAGGCCCAGGCACCAGCCAGACGGTCGAAAACCTGCTTGGACGACGTCTCGCCGCCAACCTCCACCGAACCCTGTGCAGGTACCGAACGCCAAAGGAACTCCGGCACATCGTTTTCACGAACTTTCTTAAGGCTAGACGGGACACCGGCCTTGCGGAAGTACTTCTGTGCGATCACGTCGCTTGCAACCTGACTCCAAGTTTCGGGCACTTCAATGCCATCCAGATGGAACACAATTGTACCGTCAGGGTTTCGGATTTCTGATGTGGCCTCTACAAAAGTAATGGAGGCATAGGCATCCTGCCCCGCTTTGGTAAACTTGCGCTCGATTTTCATAGCGACGCTATTCCTTGGCTGTCCCGTTTGTCGTTCTGCAGGCGCCAGCTTGACGCCGCTGTGCCCCGCTTGGTCTGGAAAAAGAAACAGGATCCTGGCACGAGGAATGCGCCAGTCTCAGAACCCCAAAAAGAGTACGATCCGCTGTTTTCTTGATCTCGACCTTCGGGTTTGCCTTCAACCTCTCACAAGATGTTGTACGCCACCCGACGGTAACTACAATTTGACGTATTCTACCACAGACGGTCAACGCCAATTTTTTGCATTTATCGCGTTATTTTTTGTTGACCTCAGGAAATCCAGATCTTGCTTCGGTTTGCGCCATTACGGCTTCAAAAACCGTCATTTTCCGGTGCCGTATTTATGCCACACGCTTTCCGCAAAAAGTCACGCTCTTGTGAGTGTTTGGTCAGTATTCATGATTCCAACCCAAATTTAGAAGTGGGCATTCGGCCAATTTTTCTGACATGACACGTCCTGTCGACGTTTGGGGGACACTCAAAGATTCTGCAAAAGCCCGCGCCATTTGTCCATCGCCACGCCTTGCAAGGATTCAAGCGGAATACGCTTTTGTGAACGATGGTTTAATTTTATGAGCGCGCCATAGTGCTGTCAGGTCGAAGGTTGACCATTCGGCGCGCACCTGCATCATGCACGCGGCCATAATCAGCAAACCTAATATGTCAGCCCTAAGGGTAATTTCACAAGTTCAGTGGAAATGGTCGGGGCGGCGAGATTCGAACTCACGACCCCCTGTACCCAAAACAGGTGCGCTACCAGACTGCGCCACGCCCCGGACCATGGCGTGGTATTAGACAGTTCGTTCAGGAATGAAAAGCCCTAACATGGCCAAATTGCAAGATTTTGAGGAAAACTTTTGTGCCGCATCTGCGCGCCGACCTGAATACCAAAATCCTGACTCAAGCCACCATTGATTTCGAGCACCGCGAAAACGTTATCGCCGCCTGGAATCGGACTGAGATCACCGGGGATTGCGTTTTCATGGATGTGAACCACTTCACCGCGTTCATTTAAAAACAGCATGTCTAGTGGGATCAATGTGTTCTTCATCCAGAACGACACCGATTGCGGCCGATCGTAGACAAACAACATACCCGATGCGCGCGGAAGGCTGGCACGGTGCATCAGCCCCTGCGCGCGCTCTTCATTTGTGTCAGCAATCTCCACATTGAACCGAATCTCACCAAAGTCACCACGAACCGAAATGTTGTACACGGAACATGGGCCCGCAAAGGCCCCTGATGCGCAGCACGCCAGAACTGCGCTGGCGAGGAGGGTGCGCGCCCCACAATGACAGAGGCGCAGCAACATCAAACCTCGTAATCATCCTCGTCAATCGCGGTTTCCCAGGCGTGGACTTCCACGGCAAGGCGCCCCCGTTTGCCGTCGATGACCCGCATGGCCAATGCCTCGCCGGATTGCAGGTCAGACAGACCCGACTGGCGTAGCACCTCCACATGCAGGAAAACATCTTCGTCACTGCCGAATACATTTGCAAAACCAAAACCTTTGGTCTTGTCGAACCATTTCACGCGCGCAGGCTCTAGCGGCACATCCAGGGCATCCACATCGAGGTCAACAAGGTCGGACAAGACAGGCGTATCGGCGCGCTCTGGCGGCGTAATCGAGATGATTTCAACCGCCTGAACACCACGGTCCGTGCGATGCGTCACCACTTCAATACCAGAACCATCCGCGACAGAGCTTTGGCCGAAATTGCGCAACACATTAACGTGCAAAAGAACATCAGGCCCGCCCAAGTCGGACAGGACGAACCCATAGCCTTTTGCCGGGTCAAACCATTTCACCTGTCCGCGGACGTGTTGCAAACTGCTCAGATCTTCCGCCACTCGCGATTACCACCGTCTTTAAATCTTCGTAATGCCACTAACTGCGCGATTTCGGACAGGTAGTTCAAGTGCAAAATATCACAAGACCCAAAGCGCAAGACAAAACCAACCAGTTGAGGGAACTTTTATATTATCACTGTCGCGTAGCCTGCCGCG
>SPLB01000200.1 GCA_004566265.1 Paracoccaceae bacterium
CGTGTAGATCTGGTGTTCGAGATCGCCGAAGGCGACACAATTGAAGTTGAACGGATTTCATTCGTCGGCAACAAAGCCTACTCAGACCGTCGCCTGCGTCGTGTTCTAGAAACCAAACAGGCCAACATCCTACGCACTTTTGTCAACAAAGATACGCTTATTGATGATCGCCTGCAGTTCGATCGTCAGGTCTTGCGCGACTTCTACCTGTCCCGCGGCTATGTAGATTTCCGCATCAATGGCGTTAACGCTGAGGTGACACAGGAACGCGATGCCGTGTTCCTCGTTATGGACGTCACAGAGGGGCAGAAGTTCGAATTTGGGGACATCAGCGTCACAAGCGAAATTGCCGCTGCTGACCCGGACGAATTCCTTAATGCGCTGCGTTTGAAACCGGGGATCGTCTATTCGCCACTTGCCGTTGAAAACGCGATTACCACGCTAGAACAGCTTGCGGTGCGTGAAGGCATTGATTTTTTGCGGGTTGAGCCGCGTGTAACGCGGGACCAACGCAACTTGCGATTGAATGTTGAATTTGCCTTGGTCCGCGGACCTCGCATCTTTGTGGAGCGGATTGATATCGAGGGGAATACCACCACCCTCGACCGTGTCATTCGCCAGCAGTTCAATCTTGTTGAGGGTGATCCTCTGAACCCGCGTGAAATTCGCAACAGCGCTGAACGGATCCGTGCCCTAGGTTTCTTTAGCGACGTCAGTGTTGAAACGCGCGAAGGCAGCACGACCAATCAGGTTATTGTTGATGTTGACGTAGAAGAACAGTCGACAGGGTCTCTCTCTCTCGGCGGGTCTTACGCTGTAAACAGCGGTATTGGTGTTGTGATCGGGGTCAGTGAATCGAATTTCCTTGGCCGTGGTCAGCGCGTTGGACTGAACATTTCAACGGCACAGGGGAGCGAAGAATACAATTTCTCGTTTTCGGAACCCAAACTATTGGGACGCGACCTTCGGTTCAGCTTGTCCGGTGGTCTCTCAAAAACCGATTCAAATTTCGCCGATTATGACACCAGTACGGTGTCTATTGAGCCGTCTTTAAGCTTTGACACCAGCGATGTAACACGGCTGCAGCTGCGCTATGGCTGGTCAAGTGAAGAAATGGAGGACCGTGGGGACACGTCGACAGGCGGATCGCGCGTCGGCTCTGTTATAGCGAGCGAAATCGCACGCGGCGCACGCTCCAAAAGTGAAATCGGATTTACGTATACCTACGACAGTCGCCGTACAGGACTGAATCCTGTCAGCGGTCTCCTGATGGAGGCAACTCTTGATTACGCCGGTCTCGGCGGTGACACAGAATACCTACGTGCAAAGTCAAAAATTGTCGCACAGAGGCGGGTTTTCAATGAGGAAGTCACGCTCCGCGCTACTTTTGAAACGGGCGCGCTGCATTGGCTTGGAAATGAACCGAGCCGGACTACCGACCGGTTCCTACTGTCTCCCTCTGTGTTGCGGGGGTTTGAGCCGGGCGGCATTGGTCCTCGCGATCAAGGCGGAGGGTTTGATGACGCGTTGGGGGGCAATCTCTACGCGGTGGCTCGGTTCGACGCAGAGTTCCCATTGGGTCTACCGGAAGAAGTCGGCCTCCGGGGCGGTTTGTTCTATGATGTGGGCAATCTGTGGAACCTCGCGGATTCCAATGCCGCCGTATCCTCCAATATTGTTGGGCGGGACGGGTCGCTTCGTCATGTGGTTGGATTCTCACTGTTGTGGACCACCGGCATTGGCCCGCTGCGGTTCAACTTTTCTCGGGCGCTGGCGAAAGAAGACTTCGATAAAGAACAACCTTTTGATCTGACGCTCCAAGCGCGGTTTTAGACGCCGTGCTGACATCTGTTCGAAGGGTTGTAACACTGATCTGCGCGCTTTGTGCGACGACAGCAGGTGCGCAGGAATTCAGCCGCGAGATCGGACCTTTGGCCCAAATGCGGCAATCCGTCGGTGGGATCAACCGCAGCATGATCAGCGGTCGGCTTGGCCTGCCGAACAGTCTTGTTTTGACACTTGAGTCAGATCGTTTTTTTGCCGAGAGCGACTTCGGCCGCCGGGCGGCCGAGGACCTGCAAGCGCGAAAAGCGGTGCTTGCAGCGGAAAATAATCGCATATTGTCCGAACTGCGTTCAGAAGAAATAGACCTGGCCGAACGGCGGGCCTCAATAGAACCACAGAGCTTTAGCAATTTGGCGGAAGCCTTTGACG
The DNA here is from genome assembly GCA_004566265.1 of Paracoccaceae bacterium. Classification (GTDB taxonomy): domain Bacteria; phylum Pseudomonadota; class Alphaproteobacteria; order Rhodobacterales; family Rhodobacteraceae; genus Epibacterium. The sequence goes on from SPLB01000200.1 coordinate 2,215, forward strand.
TGAAGGCTCAAAACGCGCGCGCAACTCAACGTCAAAAATTTCGAGAAATCGAACGTGTCGAGGAAAAAGCGCGAACGCAGTTCCGCGAGATTTCACGCCCCGTTCTAGAGCAGATCATGCGTGAAGTGGGCGCAGCTGTCATTTTGGAGCAGGGCACGGTCCTGCTGAGCGCAAGTTCTATTGATGTAACAGACCTTGCGATCGCTCGCGTCAATGAACTGTCTGGTGAAGGCAATAGGCAAAAGGCGGCCTCCGGGAGCGGAACATTGCTGGACGCGGGTGAGTAATCAACAGAGCAGGTTTAAGCCGCAACTTGCCCCGATGACACGGCCTTGATAGGAGTGATCAAAACTCTTGCAAGACGGAAAACAAAATGACCGCCGAAGCCACAACCGACCTGAAATCCGCAGATATCCAGCTGATCCAGCGCATTCTACCCCACCGTTACCCGTTCCTGCTGGTGGACAAGGTGGTCGATATTGACGGCTATAAGTCCGCGCGCGGCATCAAGAACGTGACCATGAACGAGCCGCACTTTCAGGGCCACTTTCCCGGCACGCCGATTATGCCGGGTGTTACCATTGTTGAGGCCATGGCGCAGACTTCCGGCGTTCTGTTGGGCGTCGGCCTGGATATGATTGACACCGAGCTCCTGATCTATTTCATGAGCATCGACAAATGCAAGTTCCGCCGCAAAGTGGTTCCCGGCGACGTACTGGAGATGCATGTGGACATGCTGCGCGGCAAGCCGGGCGGGAAAATTTTCAAGTTCCAGGGCCGTGCAACTGTCGACGGAGAGAGTGCCGCCGAGGCTGAATTTACCGCAATGATCGACCGCCAAAGTGGGGCAGCCTGATGAGCACCATCCACTCCAGCGCGATTGTTGAAGAGGGCGCGAAGATCGGCGAGGGCTGCACAATCGGCCCCTTTTGCATCGTCGGCTCTCAGGTGGTGCTGGGTGACCGCGTCGAATTGAAATCCCATGTGGTCCTCACCGGTGACACTGAAATTGGGGATGAGACAGTTGTTTTTTCCTTTTCGGTGATTGGTGAAATTCCACAAGATCTAAAGTTCAAGGGTGAAAAATGCCGAACTGTGATCGGCAAGCGAAACCGCATCCGTGAACATGTGACCGTGAATGCGGGAACTGAAGGCGGCGGTGGCGTCACCAAGATTGGCGATGACGGTCTGTTCATGGCGGGCTGCCACATCGCGCATGACGCACAGGTTGGTGATCGGGTGATCGTGGTAAACTCTGCTGCGGTGGCGGGGCATTGTGTGCTTGAAGACGATGTGATCATTGGTGGCCTGTCCGGCCTTCACCAATGGGTTCGCATTGGTAAAGGTGCGATCATTGGCGCGCTTACCATGGTAACCAATGACGTCATACCCTACGGGCTTGTTCAGGCGTCGCGCGGGGAATTGGATGGTTTGAACCTCGTTGGCCTGAAACGCCGTGGTGTGGCGCGATCGGACATTACCGCGCTGCGGGCGGCGTTTCAGATGCTGGCACAAGGCGAGGGTACGTTCTCAGAGCGTGCTAAGCGTCTGGGGGATGAGACCGAAAGCGAATATGTGCAGGAAATCGTTACATTCATTACTGGTGAAAGCCATCGCCACTTCCTTACTCCAGGCAGCTAAGAGGGGCTGATCATGATTGCACTTTTGGCAGGGCGTGGCGCGCTTCCGGCAGAGATTGTCGCGCGGTTGCCCGAACGGCCGCTGGTCTGCGCGATGGAAGGATCTGAACCCACACATGTGGCGGCAGAGGTCACCTTTCCCCTTGAAAAACTGGGTTCCTTTCTGGAACGCCTCGCCAAAAGCGAGGTGACTGAAATTTGCCTTGCGGGCGCTGTGACCCGTCCGCCAATAGACCCGACAGCGATTGATGCGGCAACCCTGCCATTGGTGCCGGTGTTGCAGAGGGCGATTGCGGCGGGCGACGATGGCGCGTTGCGTGCGGTGATGGGGATCTTTGAAAACGCAGGCATCACAGTGCGCGCGGCGCACGATATTGCCCCGGATCTGCTGATGGAAGCAGGCGTGCCAACCAAAATCCAGCCCGGAGAAATCGACAAGGCCGACGCCATGCGTGGGGCCGACATTCTTGCAGCCATGGCGGCTGCAGACATCGGTCAGGCCTGTGCTGTGCGCGCAGGGCAGGCGATCGCCGTTGAAAGCATCTTTGGCACCGATTACATGCTGGGCACGCTGGCCGGGCGGCCGGACGGGCAGGGTGGCCTGCTGTTCAAAGCGCCAAAACCCGGGCAGGATCGCCGTGCTGACCTGCCGACCATTGGGCCAGCAACCGTGGAGGCTGTTGCCAAGGCAGGCCTCAGCGGTTTGGTGCTGGAAGCAGGCGGTGTCATCGTCCTGTCCCGCGAAGAGGTCATTGCTGCCTGTGACAGACACGGGTTGTTTCTGTGGCTGCGCGCGGCATGACTGCCACCTCGCGCCCCTTGCGGGTGTTTATCCTTGCCGGTGAGCCCTCGGGCGACCGGCTGGGTGGGGCGCTTATGGCCGGGCTCAACCAACTGGTGCCGGGAGTGAGTTATCAGGGGGTCGGTGGTCCCCTGATGCAGGCACAGGGGCTATCCTCGCAGTTTCCGATGGACGAGCTGTCGGTGATGGGCCTTGCCGAGGTGCTGCCCAAATACGTCCACCTCAAACGCCGCATTCGAGAAGTTGCCGATGCGGTCCTTGAGATGAGGCCGGATGTGTTGATCACCATCGACAGCCCGGATTTTTGCCTGCGCGTGGCCAATCGGGTCAAAGAGGCCGACAATATTCGCACCGTTCACTATGTGGCGCCATCCGTCTGGGCTTGGCGACCGGGCCGCGCCAAAAAAATGGCCAGGCACATTGACCATGTGCTTGCCCTTCTGCCGTTTGAGCCCCCGTATATGGAGGCGGAGGGCATGGACTGCGATTTTGTTGGCCACCCCGTCGCGATGGAGCCGGAGGCGACGGCAGAGGAAATTGCGAAGTTCCGTGCTGATGTCGGCCTTGGTGACGCGCCTTATGTGCTGGCTTTGCCGGGATCACGACGATCCGAGGTCGGTAAA
>SPLB01000201.1 GCA_004566265.1 Paracoccaceae bacterium
AAGTGAAGCGTCATGAAGCCAAGGAAATCCGTAACATCCCCGCGATAGGCCGTCACCGTATGGTCGGCCACATCTTCGAGGCTGGTGAGTGTTTGCAACCAGCGTTGCAGCGCGTCCCGGGCCGCAGGCGATATGGCGGCTGCGCGGTCTGTCACGACAGCCAGCGCCGCAGGCATCGTTCAAAAACGCCACCAAAGAAGCCCAGCAGGTCCGTCCCGTGCTGGGCGGTGAACTGCAATTCGTCCCGCGATCCCAGAACCAACAATGCAGGTAGGCGGCCTTCGCCGAGATCGAGGCGCAAGCAGGCCTCTGAGCGGATATCGCCCCCGAGGGGGCCGAAAACCTGCGCGCTGCCCCCATCGACTTGGCGGAGCAGAACCGGGCGGTGGCTGGGTCGACCGCGTTCATCCGTGAGGTATTCATCGCAGAACCCGGCGACGCAGATTTTTAGGACATCGCTCATTGAGGCCACCGAAGACGCGCTATCAGCCTCGGCGCTTTCCAGCACCAAGGCAAGCGCATTCACGCGCAAGATCTCGGGCAGGTCACTGCGCAGGGCCGCAAGGAAGGCGTTGAAATCCTCTGGATCCAGCACACGCAGAACTGCGCGCTGGATTTGATTCGTTCCAGCCAGATTTTCATAAGCTGCTGAGATTACGGAGCGGTGTGTGTCCTCGAGCCGGTCCAGCCGCGCCTCGAGGCGCTCCATTGCCAGACCGCGCATGTCAATCACATTGGCCCCCATGGCGCGCTCGTTTGCCCCCACAAGCGCGCGCATCACCGCTTGATCTTCGAGGATTACTTCCGGTGCAGAAAGGATCTTATCGCGGGTTTCATCTGCCAAGGGCAGGGCGACGGTGGACTCTGTGCTCATGGGCCTGTACTCGACTGCGTTGCTTTCGCGTTGCGGTGGGCTGCTGTGCGCCCGCGATGTGCTTTGCCCAGTATGCCCCACTTGGGGGCGGGGGATCAATCGTCTTAAGGCGTGTCAGCCGCGTCCCATAAGTCTTTTGCGGCTTCTCCGAGAGAGGGATCTCACCATGCCTCGATGTAACTTCAGGTCTTGAGCTCCTGAAACACCAGTTCTTTCGACGGGGCTGCGGTGCAGTGTCACCAAATGCTGAAGATCATGCGCATGCAGCGACTGTTTTGTGCAGAGCTGCAAGCGCACCTTTACATTAAAAAGGGCAATTTTGCGCAGCCAGGCCCATCCAACCGCCGCAACGGCCTCTCGAGAAAGATGCAAACCCACTACAAAATAATACAGGCCAGACAGGTCGAGGTGATCCAAGAGGCTCAGCTCGCACCCTTCAATGCGCTTGTCGACCCACTTGAGGAGGCGCCTTCGATGTGAGAAGCGGGTTAGGGGAGCAGGCCCCATGCGGCAGGCCTAGAATTTGGTCCACACATAGAAAGCGACGGACGAACCGGGCAGCACCCTCGCGACACCGTTTTGATTTTTTTTGTAAACGTCAGACGTCAGCTCTGTTGAACGAAGGGGTCGGTTGCCGATCGACTTCCACGGATATGCTTTCTTCAGTTCCTGCGACGTGGCCGCCGTAGATGAAACCACACGGAGGCTCGCGCCTCGCTCTGGCAGGCGGTCCCCCGCTCAAAGCAAAGAAAAACGCCCCTGTATTGTACAAGGGCGCCACAGAACTCAGAACAAGAAGCGTTCTTTACAGGATCTTGATGTCTGCCGCTGCGATGTCTTTCAGGAAGGCATCCAGACCCTTATCGGTCAAAGGGTGGTTTACCATAGCTTTAATCACGGCGGGCGGGGCGGTGATTACATCGGCGCCAATGCGGGCGGAGTCGAGGATGTGGTTCACGGACCGGATGGAGGCCGCGAGGATCTCGGTTTCAAACCCATAATTGTCATAAACGGTGCGGATGTCTTCAATTAGCTCCATACCATCGAGGTTAATGTCGTCCAGGCGGCCGATGAAAGGAGAGATAAAGGTCGCGCCCGCTTTGGCGGCGAGCAGCGCCTGATTTGCCGAGAAGCACAGGGTTACGTTCACCTTGTGGCCTGCGTCGGACAGGGTTTTACAAGCTTTTAGGCCGTCCCAGGTCAGCGGCACTTTCACAGTGATGTTTTCCGCGATCTCCAGCAGTTTGCGGCCTTCGGCGATCATGGTTTCTGCATCGGTCGCGGTCACTTCCGCGGACACCGGGCCCGACACCAGGTTGCAGATTTCTTTGGTGACCTCAATAATGTCACGGCCAGATTTTTTGATCAGCGAAGGGTTGGTGGTCACACCGTCAACCATGCCAAGATCATTGAGTTCGGCAATGGCGTCGATTTCTGCGGTGTCTACGAAGAATTTCATGGGCTTTGGTCCTCTGGATGGCTTGGCCTCAGTGCGCCTTGGCTTTACCTCATAGGAAGGCTGACGGAAAGTACGAAACAGTTGGAAGTCCGCGTGGCACTTTCTGCAGGGGATTTCGCAGCGGAGATAGCGTATTTTGGCGGAAACACATTACAAAACATGTCAGGGATCCCAAGCGTAGAATGACTGCAACACCCGACTTTCCTGAGTTCTTTCCCTCAGGCGCCCGTGTGGCGGTGCTGACCACAGAACCGCTGGATCGCTTTCTCGACTATAAAGCGCCCGAGGATGGTTGTTTCCTTGGCGCTTTTGTTGAGGTGCCATTGGGTCCACGCAAGGTCATTGGCGTCGTCTGGGGGCCGGGCACAGGGGATTTCGATTTTTCTAAGCTGCGCAGCGTGATCCGGGTGCTGGATCTTGCGCCCATGCGTGGCGAAATGCGCGCGTTCTTGACCCGCGCTGGGGCCTACACGCTGACGCCGTTGTCGATGATGTTGCGGCTTGCCACGCGCGCGCCGGGACTGGCGGATCCTCCATCCATGCGCAAAGTGCTGCGTCGGGGCAGTTCGGAGCCTGATCGGATGACGGATGCCCGTGCCCGTGTTCTGGACGTCATGGACGAGTTTGAAAGCGCGTCCTTTACGCCCAAAGAGCTGTCTGACCTCGCGGGTGTGACCCCTTCGGTGGTCAAGGGGCTGGTCAAACAAGGCGCCATTGCTGAGATCGAGGCCCCCCGCGATAGCGCCTTTCCTGCGCTGGATCCAACCCTGCCCGGCAAAACCCTGTCCGAGGATCAAGCCGCTGCCGCTGCTGCGTTGGAAGAAGGCGTCGTGTCCGGTAAATATGGCACCACGCTGCTGAAAGGTGTCACCGGCTCTGGTAAGACTGAGGTCTACCTCGAAGCGGTCGCAGCGTGTTTGAAAAAGGGGCGGCAGGCCCTTGTGCTGCTGCCTGAAATCGCGCTGACCGCGGAATTCTTGAAACGGGTCGAAGCCCGCTTTGGCGCGCTGCCTGCCGAATGGCATTCGGGGGTCACCATGACGGAACGGCGCCGGGTCTGGCGCATGGTGGGGCAAGGGGGGGCGCAATTGGTAATCGGTGCGCGCTCGGCTTTGTTTCTGCCATACCGCGATCTTGGTCTGATCATTATCGATGAAGAACACGACACGTCGTATAAGCAAGACGAAGGTGTCCTTTATAATGCACGAGATCTTGCGGTCTGGCGCGCGTCTTTGAATTCCGCCCAAGTTGTGTTGGCTTCGGCCACGCCATCACTTGAGACCTGGGTCAACGCAGAAGCCGGAAAATACCGTCGTCTCGATCTGAACTCCCGCTTTGGTGCGTCTGTCCTGCCAGTCATGAAGGCGGTGGATATGCGCAACGAAGAATTGCTGCCGTCAACCTGGATTTCGCCGACACTGAAGCGGGCCATGAAGCTGCGCCTGGAACGCGGTGAACAATCCCTGCTGTTCCTAAATCGCCGTGGTTTTGCGCCCGTCACCATCTGTCGCGCCTGCGGGACGCAGGTGGCCTGTGACCACTGTGATGCACGCATGGTCGAGCACCGCTTTATGAACCGTTTGATGTGCCATCAATGCGGTGCAACCAAACCGGTGCCAACCGAATGCCCGTCTTGTGGCGTCGAAGGCAAAATGGCCCCGGTGGGTCCCGGTATCGAACGTCTGGCCGAGGAAGCCGCTGCCCTGTTTCCCGAGGCGCGGATTGCAGTGCTTAGCTCAGACCTTTTTGGATCGGCGCGCGCGCTCAAAGCCCGGATTGAAGAGATCGGGCAGGGCGAAGCTGACATTATTCTTGGTACGCAGCTGGTTGCTAAGGGGCACAACTTCCCGCTGCTGACCCTGGTGGGGGTCATTGATGCGGATCTTGGCTTGCAGGGATCTGACCTCAGGGCAGGGGAGCGAACATTCCAACTGATGCGGCAGGTCGCGGGCCGCGCTGGGCGTGCGGAACGGCAGGGCGAGGCATTGATGCAGAGCTTTCAGCCGGAACACCCGGTGATCCGCGCAATCCTGTCTGGGGATGAAGAGGCGTTCTGGCAGGCTGAGGCCGCGCAAAGACAAGAGGCTGGCGTGCCTCCTTACGGTCGTATGGCCGGGATTATTCTGTCCGGCACCGATCTGGCGCAGGTTTTTGATCTCGGCAACGCTTTGGCGCGCAATGACCGACCCATACGCGAAATCAACGCGCTGGTTTACGGGCCTGCGCCTGCGCCCATTGCGCGTGTGCGCGGACGTCATCGCGTGCGGCTGCTGGTAAAAGCGGCAAAGGGTGCGCCTTTGCAAGAGGCCATCTCGCAGTGGATTGCGCCCGCCCGTTTGACCGGGGATTTGCGCCTGAACATTGATATCGACCCGCAAAACTTTTTCTAGAAAGGGCGGATAGCTTCATGGCATTGAGAACAAAATAGAAAATCCAGATTTACAGCATGTATTTTGATTAAGGTGCTTTGGATGAGAGGCGAAGGTGCGGTGACACGCGTTGGTCGGTCTAAAGTCACACCACTACGTGTCGTGGAAGACAACAGCCCAAATTGGAGTAAATCCAACGGGCAAAAAGGCTTTTTCTCTGGCGTTGGATCAGGAACGCTTCGCTTCGACCACAATTACAAAACGTTTGCCTTTGGCCTGGATATGGATGCGGCAGAGGCACGGGACCTGTGTCAGCGTCTGCAAGAGGCCGACGCGCGGCTGCGCTAAGGCCCTTTTGGACACGCTGCTGCAGCAACCAGATCTGCATTGGTTCAGAGGGTCTGTGCGCCCCTGCGGGTGAGTTGATACAATTCTTTTCTCGATCAGAGGTCCCTGCGGGCGTAAAGAACTCCTATGTTTACAACCACGCCCCTTGATCAGGCCCGTTCTTTGCCGCTCTGGCGGCGCCCCGTCACGCTGTTGTTTCTCATGGCGGTTGCCATGCCGATTGCGTTTTCGACGTGGCTTGCGCTGCTGAACAACTTTGTGATCGAGGTTGCGGGCTTTGATGGGGCGGATATTGGGCTCTTGCATTCGGTTCGCGAAATTCCCGGTTTTCTTGCGGTTGGCGTTATTGCCCTGATCATCTTCATTCGTGAACAGGTCTTGGGGCTGATTTCGCTTGCGCTCCTTGGGGTGGCCACAGCGCTGACCGCCATGTTCCCTTCGCTGGGTGGCATCTTGATGATCACACTCCTAAGCTCCATCGGCTTTCACTACTACGAGACCGTGAACCAGTCGCTGCAGCTGCAATGGCTGAAAAAGTCCGAAGCACCCAAGGTCCTTGGCTGGCTGGTGGCTTCTGGGTCGGCGGCGACGCTGGTTGTCTATGGGCTGATCGTATTGCTGTGGGAGCCTTTGTCGCTCACCTATAATCTTGTGTTCCTGCTGACCGGCGGCCTCTGTGCGGCAATTGCGCTGTTTTGTCTTTTTGCGGTGCCGCAGTTCGATGCGCCGACACCGCAAAAAAAGACGTTTGTGCTGCGCCGCCGCTATTGGCTCTACTATGCCCTACAGTTCATGGCCGGCGCGCGCCGACAGATCTTTGTGGTCTTTGCAGGATTTATGATGGTTGAGAAGTTTGGCTTTGACGTCCACCATTTGACCGGCCTTTATCTTCTGAACCTCCTGGTCAATATGGCCATTGCACCGGTGCTGGGGCACGCGGTTTCCTATTTTGGCGAACGTCGCACGCTGCTGTTTGAATACCTTGGCCTTGTGCTGGTCTTCACGGCCTATGGGGGCGTTTACTGGTTTGGTTGGGGCTTTGCTGTGGCAGCTGCACTTTATGTGATCGACCATATCTTCTTCTCGCTGGCGCTGGCGTTGAAGACATATTTTCAAAAGATCGCCGACCCGGCCGATATTGCGCCGACTGCTGCTGTTGCCTTTACCATCAACCACATTGCCGCAGTGTTCCTGCCGGTGCTTCTGGGTTTGTTGTGGGTCGCGTCGCCGTCCTCTGTCTTTGTTCTAGCGGCGCTTATGGCGGGGGGGTCTTTTGCGCTGGCGCTGTTGATCCCGCGTCACCCGGAACCCGGCAACGAGACAATTTTCCAACGCTCCTCTGCCGCGCAGGCTGCGGAATAAAACGGTCTTGACTTGACCTGGAGAGGGCAGGAGCGTACGCGCTGGGCAATTAGTATTGCCCGGGGTTTTGACCCCGCGCGTGCGCCCTTCCCTGTCAGGAGGCTCTGATGCCCACATTCACCGCCCTTACAACCCTCCCCGGAAAAGCACAGGCCGAGGCGCTTGGCGATGCGATGGAAAACCTCACTCCAGAACCCACAGGTATTGGTGTCTTTGAAATCGAAGATGGCTCTGGCCTGTGGGAAGTGGGCGGTTATTTCACAGAACAACCCGATGTGGCTGGTCTGGCGCTGTTGGCGACCATCCATGACGCCAAACCCTTTGCAGTTTCGGAACTGCCCGAGACTGACTGGGTCGCCCATGTGAAACGCGAACTTGTGCCGGTACAGGCGGGTCGCTTCTTTGTGTATGGTTCGCACGATGCCGATCAGCTGCCAGAGGGCAAAGTGCCGCTGTTGATTGAGGCTGCAATGGCCTTTGGTACGGGCCATCACGGCACCACGCTTGGATGCCTGAAAGCGTTGGACCGTTTGATGAATGAAGGTTTTGTTGGCGCTAAGGTTGCTGACATTGGTTGCGGCACTGCTGTACTGGCGATGGCGGCGGCACGTGTCTGGGACGGCACATTCCTGGCGTCGGATATTGATCAGGTTGCGGTAGATGTCGCCGAAGCCAATCTGAAGGCAAATGGAATGGAAGGCGCAGTGACTTGCCTTGAGGCCGCGGGTTTTGATGCCGAGATCCTCCATGAGACGGCTCCGTATGATCTTATTTTTGCCAATATCCTCAAGGGCCCTCTGGTGATGCTGAGCCCAGATGTGTCGGCGCATCTTCGCGACGGTGGTTATGCCATTCTTTCAGGTATACTGAATGAACAGACTGATGAGGTCGTGGAGGTTTATTCTCAAAACGGCATCAGGGTTCATCACCGTGAGGAGATTGGTGAATGGACGACCCTCACTTTGGTGAAGCACTCGTAAGTAGAAGCGGTCTGTGGCGAATTTTCCTGAACTCCCTTTGTTTGGTGCTGCACCTAAGGTACACGGCCCTTAACCACTGGTAATGGTCAGTGGGAGTTCAGGAAATGAGCGATCAAAGAGCGGGCGTCCGCGGGCGGTTGCGTTTTGTTGAAAAACGTCATTCGGGCGACGCGCGCGATGGGCACACCGTACGTCTGCGGTCAGGTGGCCTGATTGAGGTGTTTCAACAACCCAATTTAAGATCCCCCGTACCTTGCGTTCGCTACTCTTGTTCATCGTTGTAGCTTTTCTGTTCAGAGGCTTCCTGATGGCAACAATGGGTTTTGACAGCGATGATCAACGCGTGGCGAATCTGCCCCGGGGGACGCAGATCGAAAAGTCAGGTGCCGTGCTGATGCAGGCTGATCCGCTGTCGACATTCGTGGCTGAGAAACTGATGCCGCCGCTGCCGTAACGGCGACAGCCCATTGTCAAACGCAGGCCGTGCCCGAAAGAGTGCGGCTTTCTTTTCTCGGTGCTGTCCCGAACTTCAGATACGAAAAAACCGCATTCTCACAAAGGAGAATGCGGTCGAAATGCGCCGCGCAGGGAGGGCCACGGCGGGGAGAAAGGTCAGGCGATTACATCGCCTACAGGTCGCCGCGAGACAGACCGATGTCGTTGAGTTCACGATCGGTCAGACCGGACAGGGCCTTGCGTGTCGCGCGCGTGTCGCTCCATGCGGAGAGCGCAGCTTCAGCTTGGGCCAAAAGAACGCCGATACGGCCAGTCAAGCCGGGGGCGCCAAATGCGGGTCGCGAGGTTTCGATTGCAGCCATATCCACGTTCCTTTTTTTAATCGGATCAAATTTTCAGCACCGCACCTAATGTGTCAGCGTGTTTTGGCATTTAGGGTGCATGTGGTGTCCGCACAATGGGGATTTTTGCAAGTGTCCCATGCTCAGTGCGCATAGCTTTTGAGTCAATAAAATAAGGGTTAACTGAGGTTTCATGTGATTCAGCGTCGATTGTTCTAAATGCGACTTAGCGCAAAAAGGAAGGGGTCGTTTTCCGCCTAATTTTTCGGCGCACCCCAGGCGGAGCCGCCGCTACAAATTTGACATGTTCGCCTTTTGTGCTACAGCGGAGGAAGGAACAAAAAACTAAAAATGGTATTTCTCCTTCGTTATCTTGGATATTGATAGGGTGACAGGTGCCACTTACAGCAACCCATCGGGCTGTCACGGGCAGTTTTCGGCAGATCGGCAGGAACAAAATGCGAATACTGGGAATCGACCCGGGCCTTCGAACCCTTGGCTGGGGCGTTATCGAATCAAATGGCTCGCGCTTGTCCCATGTGGCAAATGGCCATTGCACCTCTGATGGTGATGATCTTGGCGAGCGGCTGTTGTCGCTACACAATCAAGTCACCGAAGTGATCTCAGCCTTTCGACCCGATCAGGCTGCTCTGGAGCAGACGTTTGTGAACAAAGACGGGTCGGGCACGCTAAAGCTGGGGCAGGCGCGCGGGGTGGCGTTGCTGACCTTGGCCAAGGCTGGCCTGCCGGTCGGTGAATATGCCCCCAACCGGGTGAAGAAAACTGTGGTGGGTGTGGGGCATGCGGAGAAAGAGCAGGTCATGCATATGGTCAAGTTGCAATTGCCGGGGTGCGAGCCCAAAGGGGCCGATGCCGCAGATGCGCTGGCGATTGCGATCTGTCATGCCTATTACGGTGGGACGCAGCAGCGGCAACTCAGGGAGAAACGCGCGTGATTGGTAAACTGACAGGCCGACTGGAGTATAAGGCGCTGGACCACGTTCTGATCGACGTGCGCGGCGTGGGTTATATTGTCTATCTCTCGGACCGCACGATGGCGTTACTCCCTCCTTTAGGCGAGGCCGTGGCGCTCTATACTGATATGGTGGTGCGCGAAGACCTGATGCAGCTTTATGGCTTTTCCTCGCTTCTTGAAAAAGAATGGCATCGGTTGCTGACATCGGTCCAAGGGGTGGGGGCGAAAGTGTCGCTTGCAATTCTTGGAACGCTCGGCCCCGAGGGCGTGAGCCGCGCCATTGCACTTGGAGACTGGGCGAGCGTGAAGGCTGCCAAAGGGGTCGGCCCTAAGACGGCGCAACGCATTGTGCTGGACCTCAAGGACAAGGCTCCGGGCGTCATGGCGATGGGGGGCACGGTAACCGAGGCGATGGATGGTCCAGATCTGGACGTGGTGGAACCTGCTGATCCCACGCCAAAGCCGAAAAACAAAGCGGCGGTCCCCAAGAAACCTTCGGGCGCAGCCGCGGCCTCTGCGGGGGCGCTTTCGGCGTTGGGGAACTTGGGGTATGGCCCCTCTGATGCCGCCGCTGCCGTGGCCGAAGCCGCAGGTGACAACCCGGATGCGGGCGAGGCTGAGCTGATCCGCGCCGCCTTGCGTTTGCTGGCGCCGAAAGGATGACGGGGATGAATTTTGATTTCCTCAGAGGGCGGCGTCCGATCGCGGCCGGTGACCTCAATGATTGACAGCGACCCTACCCTGCGTGCCGATCCGCTTCCCGAAGATGGTGGGGGGGACAATGATCGCGCGCTACGCCCACAGGAGCTCGGTGATTTCATCGGTCAGGCCGAAGCCCGCGCCAACCTGCGGGTGTTTATCGAAAGCGCGCGCCGTAGGGCAGAAGCCATGGACCATACGCTGTTTCATGGCCCTCCGGGTTTGGGCAAAACCACGCTGGCGCAGATCGTCGCCCGCGAGCTGGGCGTGAACTTCCGCATGACCTCTGGTCCGGTGCTCGCCAAGGCAGGGGATCTTGCTGCAATCCTGACCAATCTCGAGGCGCGCGATGTTTTGTTCATCGATGAGATCCATCGGCTGAATCCCGCCGTAGAAGAGGTGCTTTACCCAGCGATGGAGGATTTTGAGCTGGATCTGGTGATCGGCGAGGGCCCTGCTGCCCGGACTGTTCGGATAGAGCTGCAGCCATTCACGCTCGTTGGCGCGACAACGCGGATGGGGCTTCTGACGACGCCGCTGCGCGACCGCTTCGGCATTCCCATCCGGTTGCAGTTCTATACCGAAGATGAGCTGTTCCAGATTGTCAGCCGGAACGCCCGCAAACTGGGCGCGCCGGCGGATGACGCCGGCGCCCGAGAGATTGCGCGGCGCGCCCGCGGCACGCCAAGGATCGCCGGGCGGCTCTTGCGCCGCGTGGTGGACTTTGCGGTGGTTGAGGGAGATGGAAAAATCACCCAAGCGCTGGCCGATGGGGCCCTGACGCGCCTTGGCGTGGATCAGCTGGGGCTCGACGGGGCGGATCGCCGCTATCTGACTCTGATCGCCGAAAACTATGGTGGTGGGCCGGTGGGGATCGAAACGATCTCTGCCGCGCTGTCTGAAAGCCGGGATGCACTGGAAGAGGTGATCGAGCCCTATCTCTTGCAGCAGGGCCTGATCCAGCGCACGCCGCGTGGTCGGATGCTGGCCGCCAAAGCCTGGGCACATCTTGGTATTGCTCCGCCGCGCAGTCAGAGCGATCTGTTTTCCTGAAGAGGTGTGTGATGGCAGATATCGATCAGCTCAGTGATTTGGCCGAACAGATCGCAGTACTTTATGCAGATCGATTTGGGGTTGAACGGGACGCCACCTGGTACCTTGGCAAAATGACAGAAGAGCTGGGCGAGGTCACTTCGGCCTACCTCAAGTTGCAAGGACAGGGTCGCGGTGAAGGATCACGCGCGGATCTGGAAGATGAGGTCGCCGATCTCTTGGGTTTTGTTCTGCTGTTTGCCCGTTGGCAAGGTATCGATGCGGGCGCGGCACTGGAGCGCAAATGGGGTGGCTATCTGGGACCTCAGTAGGGTTACGGCCGCATGAAACCCTTCATCGCCCCTCTTGCCTCTGCCGCGTTCAATCGTCATTAAAGCGCAAAACCTCGCAAAGCAGACCTTATGGAGCCTTTCATGTCCGCTACTGTGAACCTCACGCCTGAGGAGATCACCCGCCTCTTTACGCGTCCCGATGGCTCATATGCTTTTGCGCGCTGGGGACGGCCAATTGCGCCGATCGTGTTCGGGGTCGAAGACGAGACGCTGACCGTTGTAAAAGGCGCGCTTGAGGCGGTCGTGACCTTGGCCGGGCATCAAATGGCGGAAACCGACCCGGAGCTGGGCTCGAACCTCATGTTCTTTTTCTTCCGGGACTGGGAAGAGTTGCTGGCGGTGCCGGACCTGGACCGAATGATCCCCGAACTGCACGCCCTCGTGCCGCGACTTTCTGCGGCAGATGCGAGCCAGTATCGTGCGTTTCGTTTTGATGATCAGGGTGCGATCCAGGCCGCATTTGTTTTTCTTCGGATGCAAGGTGCCATGACACAGTTCCCTGCAGAGACTCTGGCCCTGACCCAAGCGGTGCAAGTCATGCTGATGTGGGGCGATGCGGCCTTTACTGAGACTTCGCCTTTAGCCGTGCTGCCAGATTCGGGCGCAACCATCCTGCGGCCTGAAATCGCGGGCGTAATCGCTGCGGCCTACGACCGGATGATGCCGCCGGCGGCTGCAGATGCCAGCCATGCGTTGCGGCTCTTTGCCCGCCTTCAAGCTCCTGTGACGTCTCCTGGCACCCTGGAGCCCAACTAATGCTGCACACGTTCCCTGTCACGGTCTACTACGAAGACACCGATATGGGCGGAATTGTTTATCACGCCAACTATCTGCGGTTCATTGAACGCGCGCGCAGCGCGTGGGTGCGGGAGCTGGGTGTTGACCAAAACGCCATGCGAGAAGCAGGACATGTCTTTGTCGTGGTCCGGGTTGAGGCGGATTACAAAGCGCCGGCCAAATTTGATGACCAATTGATCATTTTAACCGAGGTTGAAAGTGTTGCGGCTGTCAAGCTGATCCTGAACCAGCGCGTGATGCGCGGCGATCAAGAGCTGTTTGCCGCCAAAGTTGTAGTGGTTGGGATGGATACCAACACCGAACGCGCTGCAAAGCTGCCGGCAGAAGTCCGCGCATTGCGTTGATTTTTTACTGTCCACGCCGTGTTGTCTTGGCATGTTGGGCTAAATTGGGTTAGCGTGACGGTGCATAGACGCCGTGAACCGCAGGGACCAAATCGGCGCGGAACAAAGAGCAGGCAGATGGAAGCAGAAACTCTGGCGTTGGCACAGGAGCTCGATTTCTCCATGTGGGGGCTTTTCACGCGGGCGACGCTCACGGTCAAGCTTGTGATGATCATGCTTGTGGGGGCTTCCGCCTGGTCATGGGCAATCATTATACAAAAACTGTTGATCTACCGCTCCGCGAGGTCCGAGGCCGCGCGGTTTGACCGCTCTTTCTGGTCGGGTAACCCGCTGGATGAGCTGTTTGATCAGATCGGCCCGGAACCGGCGGGTCATTCGGAGCGAATCTTTGCCGCAGGCATGACCGAGTGGCGGCGCAGCCACCGCACCGATGGGGCACTGATCCCCGGCGCACAGGCGCGGATTGATCGGTCGATGGATGTTGCCATCGCCAAAGAAGGCGAGGGGCTGCAGAACGGATTGCAGATTCTGGCGACCATTGGTTCAACAGCGCCTTTTATAGGTCTCTTTGGGACGGTCTGGGGCATTATGAACGCCTTTATTGAGATCGCCGAAGCGCAGAACACCAACCTTGCCGTCGTGGCGCCGGGAATTGCAGAGGCATTGCTCGCCACAGGGCTAGGCCTTCTGGCTGCGATCCCTGCGGTGATCTTTTACAACAAACTGAGCGCCGACAGCGATCGGATCATTGGCGGCTACGAAGCCTTCGCCGACGAGTTTGCAACCATCTTTTCGCGCCAGTTGGACAGCTGACCCATGGGCGCGGGCGTGGATGCCAAAGACACAAGCGGCAGACGTCGTGGCCGGCGCCGCTCACGCCAGCGGCCTATGGCGGAAATTAACGTCACGCCGTTTGTGGATGTGATGCTGGTGCTCCTCATTATCTTCATGGTGGCTGCGCCCTTGATGACTGTGGGTGTGCCCGTGGAATTGCCAAAAACCGCGGCTGGCGCGCTTCCGGGAGAGGAGGAGGAGCCCCTTTCGGTGACCCTGACAGCTGAAGGCGGCATTCAGATCATGACAACGTCGGTGCCCCGTCAAGAGCTGGTCGCGCGCCTGCAGGCGATTGCAACAGAACGCGCTTCAGACCGGGTGTTCTTGCGGGCCGATGGCAGTATTCCTTATGCGCAGGTGATGGAGGTCATGGGCGCGTTGGATGCAGGCGGCTTTGGCAATGTGGGTCTGGTGACGGATACAGGCGGCCCGGTGCTGAATGGCGGGGTTCCATCCGCAAGCGATGGGTAGGCCTCGTGCAGACCGGCACCAAAATCTCTCTTCTGGGCCATGGCACTTTGGTGACCTGGGCGCTGCTTGGTGGCACATTTCAATCCGAACCATTGCCTTTTGTGGTGCAGGAGGTTTCGGTTATCTCAGCCGAGGAATTTGCGCGGTTGAGCGCGCAGATCGCTGCACCAGAAGTTGCGACGGAGCCAGCGGTTCTGCGCGCGCAGGAAGACCCTTTGGTTTACCCCCCGGAGCTTGCCTCGGAAGAGGCGCCGCGTCCGCAACGCCCGCGGCCGGAACGCGTCTCCTCAGCTCCTGAACCAGAGCCTGCGGTGGTGCATCCGAAACCCGAACCTGAACCCCAGGTGTCCGACGTTTTGCCAACACATCCCGAACGGCCCGAGCCACTTAACGACACACCGCAGTTCGCAGCGCTCGACGCTGGTCGTGTAAGCGATCGTGTGGCCCCGGAACCTATTGCGCCCCCTGAACCCGACAGCCAGATCGCAGATGTCGCGCAGGAAGAGGTGGCACCCGAAGTCGGGGCAGAGGCCAACCAACCCGCGCAAGATGCCACACAGCAAGAGGTCGCAAGCGACCGCATTGTGACCGAAGCAGAAAGCGAGAGTGATAATCCGAGCGTGTTGGAGAGTACACCAAGGCCGCGTTTGCGTCCACGCAATTTGGCCACGCGTCCCGACCCTGCGCCTGAAACCGAGCCACCCGCGGACCCTCCTCCAGAGCCGCAATCCGCGCCGCAGGACATCCGCGCCGCAGATGTAAACTCTGCGGTTGCGGATGCGCTGGCCAATTTGGGCGTGGTCGAAGCGCCTGCGCCTTCTGGCCCGCCGCTCACAGAAGGAGAGCGCAATGGCTTGCGCCGACAAATCGCCGGTTGTTGGAACCTCGGCACTGTGTCGACTGAGGTCATGCGGACTGTTGTTGTTGTCGGGCTGTCGCTGCAGGAAAATGGCATGCCAGAGACCAGCAGCATTCGTCTGCTGTCCTTTGAGGGGAGCAGCCAGGCCGCCGCCAATACGGCCTTTGCCGCAGCGCGGCGCGCGATCATACGTTGTTCGCGCAGCGGTGGGCGTGTGGGCTATGATTTGCCGGTAGGGAAATACCAACACTGGAAAGAGGTGGAAATCACCTTTAATCCGGCCAATATGCGGCTGCGATGAGGAAACGGGCAGGCCGGTCCAAGACATTAGGCCAACGAAAAATTGATGCGGCGGGGCAGAGGGCGGCGACGTTCTTCCTGCACAATGCACGCACAGGCGTGTTAACCAAACGACGACCATTAGACGGTCACTCCGGAAAGGACGCGGATCAGATGATATTTGCTTGGGTGAGACAGAGCCTTGTGAGACAGGCTGTTGTGATGGGGCTTGCGGTGGCGTCTCTGGCGGTCGTCATGGCACCGACCAATGCTGCTGCCCAAAGCGCGCCGCTGCGGATCGAGATCACCGATGGCATCATCGAGCCGCTGCCCTTTGCCGTGCCGGACTTCATTGCCGCCGATGCGGCTGCGACGCAGGTCGCGGCTCAGATCTCTCGTGTGATTGCTGAAGACCTTTCCGGAACCGGTCTTTTCCGCGAAGTCCCCAGAGCAGCCTTTATCTCATCCTTCACGGATTTTTCTGCCCCAGTAAACTATACCGACTGGAAGGCCATAAACGCGCAGGCTCTGATCACGGGTGAAGTCTCGGTCGAGAACAATCGGGTCAAAGTTAAATTCCGGGGGTTTGATGTGTTTGCTGGCAAACAGATTGACGGGGCCGGATTGCAACTGGTCGGGGGCACAGATGGTTGGCGGCGGATCGCGCATAAAGTGGCCGATGTAATCTATTCCAAGATCACCGGCGAAAGTGGCTATTTCGACAGCCGCGTGGTTTATGTGTCCGAGAGTGGGCCAAAAAATGACCGAAAGAAACGATTGGCGATCATGGATTACGATGGAGCCAACGTAAAGTATCTGACCAATTCGAACGCGATTGTTCTCGCCCCACGTTTTTCGCCGACCGGTGACCGTGTGCTTTACACCAGCTACGAGAGCGGCTTTCCGCAGATCCACGTTCTAGACGTGGGCAAAGTGCAGCAGCGCGTGCTTTCCGCAGGCGATGGCATCATGAGCTTCGCGCCCCGCTTTGCTCCCGATGGCCGCACAGTGGTGTATTCCCAATCCGAAGGCGGGAATACAGACCTCTATTCACTTGATATCGACACCGGTACGCGCAAGCGGTTGACCTCCGCCCCGTCGATCGAGACCGCGCCATCGTTTTCGCCCGATGGTCGCCAGATCGTTTTCGAAAGTGACAGGTCTGGCAAACCACAGCTCTATATCATGTCCGCCGCTGGCGGCGCGGCCACTCGAATCAGCAAAGGGTCGGGTCGGTATGGCACGCCGGTCTGGTCGCCAAGGGGAGACTTTGTCGCCTTTACCAAGCAGAACGCGGGCCGGTTTCACATTGGCGTGATGCGCACCGATGGCAGTGAGGAGCGTTTGCTGACTGCCTCGTTCCTCGATGAGGGACCGACCTGGTCCCCAAACGGGCGTGTTATTATGTTCACCCGCGAAACCCAAGGTCCAAGGGGCCGCGCGCTGTTGTATTCGGTTGATGTATCCGGCCGGAATCTGAAACCGGTGCGGACACCCGAGGGTGGTTCGGATCCGGCGTGGTCTCCGTTACAGAACTGATGACCTTGCTACGGGGTGGCTCTTGGTGGCTCGGTGGGAACTGTGTTAGTGTTTCCCGAAACAGCCGGGGTGAACCCAGCAACATTTTGGCCCCGCGGGGCGACAGCCCTTGCGGGTAACAGATATGAGGCAGCTAGAATGAGCGGTTCCAAGATTTTTCACCCGAAAGTGGTCCTTTTGGCGGCAGTGGCCCTTACGCTGGCGGGCTGTGGCCCCAAACCCTGGGAAACCGGCGCGAATGGGGCTGGTGCAAATGGCGCGGGCGCAGG
>SPLB01000202.1 GCA_004566265.1 Paracoccaceae bacterium
GGCCGCGATTGTGAATGCGTTTTCCATAAGCCCTTCCCCTGCTTAAGATTTCTGGAACATGGCGAGCATGCGCCGGGTCACGAGGAAGCCCCCGAAGATATTGATCCCAGCCATAAAAACCGAAAGTGCGGCCAACAAGATCACCAGAAAGCCCCCCGATCCGATCTGGATCAGCGCGCCCAGAATAATGATCGAGGAAATTGCATTGGTCACCGCCATCAACGGCGTGTGCAGGCTGTGTGCCACATTCCAGATAACTTGGAAGCCAATAAAGACCGAGAGCACAAAGACGATGAAATGCTGCATGAAGCTCGCAGGCATATTCGGGATCAGACCGATGCCCATGATAAGAGCGGCACCGATGGCCAGCAGGGTCACCTGCTGTTTGGTCTGTGCTTTAAAGGCGGCCGCTTCTTGCGCACGTTTTTCTTCGGGTGTCAACTCTGGCGGCGTTTCCTTGGGCTTGGCTGCGATAGCCTGCACCTTGGGCGGCGGTGGGGGGAAAGTGATCTCGCCTTTGTGGGTGACGGTGGCGCCCCGGATGACGTCATCTTCCATGTTGTGGTGCACAACGCCGTCTTTCTCCGGCGTCAGATCCGCCATCATATGGCGGATGTTTGTAGCATAAAGGCTGGAGGACTGCGCCGCCATGCGCGACGCAAAGTCGGTGTAGCCGATAATGGTCACGCCATTGTCGGTTACAATTTTTTCGTCCGCCACGGTCCCTTCGACGTTTCCGCCACGTTCCGCCGCAAGGTCCACAATGACCGAGCCCGGTTTCATCGCGGCAACCATATCCTCGAGCCAAAGCTTCGGCGCGGGACGGTTGGGGATCAGCGCCGTGGTGATGACAATGTCGATCTCTGGCGCGATTTCGCGGAACTTCGCCAACTGGGCATTGCGGAATTCCTCGGATTGAACCGACGCATAACCACCGGTGGCCGCACCATCCTGCTGTTCGTCCTCAAAATCCAGGTAAACGAACTCTGCGCCCATGGATTCAACCTGCTCTGCCACTTCGGGGCGCACGTCGAACGCATAAGTCACCGCCCCCAGCGAGGTCGAAGTCCCAATCGCAGCAAGCCCCGCAACACCGGCGCCAACAACCAGAACCTTGGCAGGTGGAACTTTACCAGCGGCCGTGATCTGGCCGGTAAAGAAGCGGCCAAAGTTATTGCCTGCCTCAATCACCGCGCGATAGCCTGCGATATTGGCCATAGACGACAAAGCGTCCATTTTCTGCGCACGGGAAATACGCGGTACCATCTCCATTGCGACCACGGTCGCGCCTTTGGATTTGGCAAGCTCCATGCCCTCTTCGTTACCGCCGGGGTTGAAGAAGGAGATCAGTGTTTTGTCGCTGTTCAGCCGCTTGAGTTCGACCGTTTCAGGCTCGCGCACCTTGGCGATAATGTCGGCCTCTTTCCACAAGGCAGCAGCGGTTTTAACAACTGTGACCCCAGCCTCTTCATACGCCGCATCTGAAAAACCGGCCTTTTGCCCTGCGCCGGTTTGGATCAAGCACTCATACCCCAGCTTTTGCAGCTGGCGGGCGCTATCGGGCGTCATTGCAACCCGCGCTTCGCCCTCAAATACCTCTTTTGGTGTCCCAAGTTTCACCGGTCTCTGTCCCCCTTCTTACGCATCCGCCCCTCTGCGGCTGCGTAGGTTTTATAAAATTTGAACCTATGGAGCGCAATTTTCCTGCGCAACACTTCCGCTGCGTCGCAGCATTTGCGTCGTGCACTAAGTGACGCAAGGTTTCGAACCGCCGCGTGAGCGACAGTTGTTTTTCGATCGTTCGCAGGGAACGTTGCAGCAGACTATGGGCTGAAACGGAAGGGGGGAGAGGTTGAATTTAAGCCAAATGCGACAATAAAGACAGAGTTTTTACTATTTTTGCGGCACATAGGCGTTTTGCACTGCGGCAACCGGCAAGTCAGACCTTCCATCCTGCCGCAGTGCAGAAATTGACGGTCAGGCAGAACATGTCAAGGGAACAGACGCACGCAACGTACCATGCATTGCGGCCCATTCGCAGACGGCGGAGCCAAAAGCCTCAAACAAAGGACGCGAAACAGGATCGAGGCCTGCCTTATATTCTGGATGCCATTGCACCGAAAGCGTGAAGCCGGGTGCATCTTTGACATAAATCGCTTCGGGTGTTCCGTCTGGCGCATGGCCATCGACAACAATGCGCTGCCCCGGTCGTTTAATACCCTGGCCGTGCAGTGTGTTTGTCATCACTTCTGTACCGCCCAATAGCTTGTGAAAGCGCCCGCCTTCCTCCAATGTTACAATGTGGCGCAAGGCGAATTTTTCTTCGAGCGTGCCATCGGGTGGCATGCGGTGGTTCATCCGTCCCGGAAGGTCGCGAATTTCCGGATAGAGCGAACCGCCCATGGCGACATTGACCTCCTGGAAACCGCGACAGATGCCAAAAAACGGTTGTCCACGCTCAACACAGGCGCGCACCAGCGGCAAGGTGATCGCATCACGGGCCCGATCAAAAGCCCCATGGGCTTCGGTTTCGGCTTCCCCATATTCGCTTGGATGCACATTTGGACGGCCGCCTGTCAGCAGAAAACCATCAAAACTCTCGAGCAGTTCTTCGACCGAA
>SPLB01000030.1 GCA_004566265.1 Paracoccaceae bacterium
AGCGAAATACCTCAGACAAAACCGTGCCTCACCCCAGCGGGGGGAGGCTCAATTTGGCAATCAGATCTTCCATGTCCTGCGGCAAGGGGGCGTCAAACCGCATCATCTCGCCGCTCGCCGGGTGCTCGAACCCAAGAACCGCCGCATGCAGCGCCTGCCGGGAAAATCCAGAAACAGCCGCCAGCCCGGCCGGGTTCAGCGCCTTTTGCGAGAGTTTGCGCTTGCCACCATAGCTCGGATCGCCCACAAGACTGTGGCCCGCATGGGCCATATGCACGCGGATCTGATGGGTGCGCCCGGTCTCCAGCCAGCATTCAACCAGTGCTGCAACCTCGGGCATGCCGAACCCCTCAACAATCCGCACCCGCGTCACCGCATGACGACCGCCGTCAAACAGCACCGCCTGACGCTGCCGGTCGTGTTTGTGCCGCGCAAGCTGCGTGGTTATTTTCAGAATATTGCCGGACTCAAAATTGGTGCCGCGAATGCCACGCAGGCGCGGATCATTGCTATCGGGCACCCCATAACACACCGCCCGATAGTACCGCTCCACCGTGTGACGTTCGAACTGCGCCGCCAGCCCCTGGTGCGCAACATCAGATTTCGCCACGACCAACAGGCCCGAAGTCTCTTTGTCGATGCGGTGCACAATACCGGGGCGTTTGACGCCACCCACACCGGACAGGCTGTCACCACAGTGATGCAGCAGCGCATTGACCAGCGTGCCATTGGGCGATCCCGGTGCAGGATGTACCACCATGCCCGCAGGTTTGTTGATAACGATTAGATCGTCGTCTTCGAAAATCACCTCGAGCGGAATGTCCTCGGGGCCAATATGGCTCTCGTCGGCGTCCTCCACGGTGATCGCAATCGCCGCTCCTTCTGCAACGCGCGCCTTAGGATCTGTGACCGCTGCACCGTCCACCGACAGGCTGCCCTCCTCGATCAGACGCGCCAGCCGCGTGCGCGACAGGCTGGCTTGCTCTGGCACATCGCGCGCAACAGCCTTATCAAGGCGCTTGGGCGGGTTTTCCGCAATCACGAATTCAACGAGGCGGCTGGCCATGACACTTCCTTCCGAGCCTGATTTGCAACAAGACCCCGAGGCGGAGCCGCAAAACCTGCGCTTTTTGCGCCGATTGGTGACCACGCTGACCGTGATCATGGTGGGGGGGCTTTTAGCCGTTGTCGCCCTGCTTGTCATCCGCCTGTCGGATGCACCATCCGTAGCGCTGCCGCAGCTGCCGGATCAAATCACCCTGCCCGCTGGCGAATCTGCCCGCGCCGTGACCTTTGGCGAAGGCTGGATCGCGGTGGTGACCACCTCCGACAAGATCCTGATTCTGGACGCAAATACCGGCGACCTGCGTCAGGAAATCGCGATCAAATAACCCAATCCAAGGGTCTGGGCCAAGGCTCGAGGGGTGCACCGCACCCTACATGCCCCCTAGACAAAAGAAAACCGGCCACAGGGGCCGGTTTCTCTTTTCTCATCAACAGCTTCTGAAACTGAGTGAGAGGGTGGTACCACCTCCCCGGCTCGAACGGGGGACCTCCTGATCCACAATCAGGCGCTCTAACCAACTGAGCTAAGGCGGCACTGGGGGCGATTTATAACACAGGTGGGAGGAGCGCAAGAGGGAGGGCGCCAGGTTTTTATCGAAATGTCATTTTTCTGTGTCCTCTTCCTGGATCAGAAAAACTCCTAGGGACTGCGCCCCGAAGCCTTGCCTATTGCCCACCGCACCCCATAGAATCAGGTGAATCATCCTTGAAGATGAAGCTCTTGTGGGTGCGGCCTCATATCGGTCAGATACAGGCCACTCACAGGAATGTCCTTCTTCGCACAGCGGAAAGGAACGCCAATGCCCCATCCCCTCAATATTCAGACAGTGCCCGGTCAATACGCCATTGCACGTCTGGCCCCGGATGCAGATTTCCCCGACTGGCTAAACGGTCCGGGGTTCACGGCGGCGATCCGCGCCTCGGACGAGCTGACCCTTGTCTGTCTGCAGGACCGCGTGCCCAGTGGGGTGCAGTCTGATCCGGACTGGACCTGCCTGCGCAGCCTTGGCCCCTTTCCCTTTGACGCCTCCGGAATTGTGCACTCATTTATTTCGCCGATCTCGGACAAAGGGATTGGCGTCTTTGTGGTCTGCACCTTTGACGGTGAACATGTGCTGGTGCCCGGTCCTCAGGCCGCTAAGGCCAAAGCCGCCCTAGAGGCCGCTGGCCACACCGTCACGGACGCCCCGTAATCCGGCCCTTGGCTTGCTTTGCGCCCTGATGCAGTCTAGCAGCAGATCCGAAATTGCGCCGCACCGGCGTTCTGCACAAAAGCGCTGCACGAAACCCCTGCACAAGACCAAGGACAAAGACAATGGGCATCAATACCGAACGCGACATCGAAGCCAACATGCAGATCGGCCCGACCGATCAGGGCATGGTGCGCATTTTCATCGAAGCCAATGGGGTGGAGATCCCAATGGATTTCGACCCGGAAGAGGCCGAAGAAATCGCAGACGAAATCCGCGCCGCCGCAATGGCCGCCCGCAGCGTCTCGGATTAATAGATCCGTTCCTGCGCTCGTGTAAACCACACTTGCCGCGAGGCTAAGGCGGCAGGGTCAAGACTTTCGCTGGCACAAAGTAACCCAAAATTAACCACCCCTTCCAAAAGTTTAACAACGGCTCTCCTTTTCAGCTATTGTTAACGGTTAACAGGGGGCTCTCGTGTCGGGTGCTTACCCGTGTTTGGAGCCGATTGGTTTTTGGAGCCAGTTGGTTGTTGGAGCCAGTTCAATGTCTCAATCTCTCTCCATTGTTGCTGAGGTCGCCATGTCGCCGCAAGCGCAGCCCGCTGCAAGAACCGCTGCGACCGACAAGGCGACGGATGCAAACCCGGTCGCCAATTCCCGTCAAAAAGCCACCATCGCAGCCCCCGAGACGGCCGCGCAGCCCCCGCCTCCGGCGCCCGAGTACCGTGCCTTCGAGACAGGTTTTCTGTACAAAGAGGTCACTCTGGCCCATCGGGCCCGCGCTCAGATCCTTAGCGCAGAACCCAATCCAACAACGCGCGGCTGGCGCTTGGCCCTAAAACAGCTCACCGACACATTGCAGCAGATGGAACGCGCGATCGACACAGCGCAGATGAAACCACCGGCCCCCAGTCCCGGTCTCGTACCGATGTCCTCGCCGGATGTGGTAAATTCAGCGGGGCGAATGGCCGCGTATTATCAGGAGCAGGACAAAGTTTCTCCCCATCCAAGTACCTCTGACACGGGGCTGGCGCTGTCTGCCCTCGCACATGGCCTCTCACAGGGCGGTGCGCCCGTCGGCACACACAACCCAAGCATGGCAACCTTGGCCACGCCATTGGACAATCCTTTTGTCGAACGCCAACAGGCCGCCGCTGCCCGCGCCGCGGCAGAGCCTGACGACAGCGGCAAACAGCAATTGGCCGCAGCACTCAGCGGATATGCCCAGTCTCCAGATGACGCGGAAAAAGCGGGCGACCGCTGACGGCTCTACGGAAGCGCCCCGCTGAACAAGGTCCCGTCCTTCCCCGGACGCGGATCGCGCAATCGTTGAAGCCGCCATGCTGAATCCATTGCAAATTTCTGGACCAGTTTCTTCCGCCGCGCAGGCGCCAGTTTCTGCTCATCCGGCATCCGGATCACTTCGGCATCATAGGCATCCGCCATAATCAAGCCGCTGCTTGCCGGCAAAAGCTCTATGGGGAACTCCGAGTCGACCGCCCAAAAATAACGGTCTGCCCACTCAAGATAGCCTTGCCATTTACTGTCACTCTGAAAGTCGGCGCGGCTGGATTTACACTCCACAATCCACAGCTCGCCTTTGGGGCCGAGCCCCATCACATCCACCCGAAGCCCGCGCGCGGGCACAAATTCCTCGAGCGCGGCAAAGCCCAGAGACCTAAAGTATCGGCTCACTCCGCGAGCCAGCCTTTGGCCGGGTTGCAAATGCTCTGGTGTCTCAACTTTGGAAGGGTGCGAACTGTCCATGAGGCAAATGTGAACAATATGGGAACAAAGGTCAAGCCCGCCGGCCCGGATCACAAACTAGCCTTCGGCTTTATCGCCCGCCAAGTCCG
>SPLB01000203.1 GCA_004566265.1 Paracoccaceae bacterium
AGGGCGAACCTTCAAAGAAATCAGAAAAGCGTCAAGCGCCCTCTTGTTCCACTATTGTTCCTTATAACCCCCATCTGTGCACGTTCGGGGCGGTTGGGCCTAGTTAAGGTACTCCAGCAAATCGTTGGTCACATCATCCCAACTACGTAACTGCGTATTCTTTATCCGTTGCTCTAGCTCCGTTCGCCTACGATCGTCCATGATCAAGCGCTTACACGCGTCTCGAATACTACTGATCGAATGAGCATCACAGTACTCGACCATGTCTCCACCGGCCTCTGTCAGTGAGGAATTTTCGGCGACAACACCTGTTTTCCCGAAGCTTAGGCCTTCTCCCACTGGCAAACCCCATCCCTCATATGTGGAGACGTTTGCTGTAAATACGCAATTATGGAAGAGAAAGGCTAATTCCTTGTCAGTCGGTCTATCCGCGATACTAATCCAGCCATCAAGATTTCCACTCGCCTTCATCCAATCCAGAAATTCATCGATGTACCACCCCTTCTTTCCCGCAAAAATTAGGCGCGGAGGTTCTACTTGAGAATCTTGTATGAGTTGCTGCCAGGCCTGAGCTAAACGCCAGATATTCTTTCTTGTTTCAAGCGTACCAACAACGAGAACATACGGTACCTTTGTCATGTTCAGAAACGATCTGCGCACACCCTTTGTCGCGTTCAGTTTGGATCTAAAGCTTTGAGTATCTAGGGCGGCACGGTCATCTCCCAGTGCTTGTGCCAACGGCACAACATCGATTGGAAGGTCGGAGTTAACTTCGCTTAGGAAGCATCGTAAATCCTTCCCCGTGTTCTGAGAATTTGCAAAGTAGCGCGAACAATAGAGAGTAGATCCCTCCAGCCAGCGGTAGAATGTCTCAGAAAAATCATCCGCAAGATGTTCTGACGCGACAAGCGGGATTAGATCGTGAATAAGGAGATCAATTTCAACTCCAATTTTACATTTTAATACAATAAGATAGTCGCTTAGGTCTTGCAGCCCCCAAGTCGCACCTAAAATAATCAGACGGTCGCCTGATTGCGCCACATCTTCGAGCGGAACCCGCTTTTGTACCGATGCTGCAGGCGCGAGAACCGGCAGCTCCTTAGAGTTTCTATGAGCTCTTTCTTTCTCGAGCACCCAACCTTCTAAAGTGGTGCCGCGTCGCTCAAAATAACGATGGTTTCGCTTGTATTCTTCCAGGTTCGCTCGCAGCCAATGATACAAGTATTTCGCGCGCTGGTTACGATACCGGGTAAGAATACTGGGCACTGTTTGCACTTTGCGCACAGCCTTCCCAAGCAAAGCAGCAGCGAGAAAATCCGGGTCGAATTCTTCCCGCTCAAGAAGGAAATCGGCATCCATCGCGAGATAGCATTGAGAACCTTTGTCCCACATGCCTACCTTGACGCGCTTAGACCCGAGCTTACCCACTGCACGCCTAATGACTTCCAGAGCAACGCGTTGTATCCCAGATATTGTCGTTTCTTTTTTGACGTAGAGAACGATATCCGTGACATCAAAATAGTAGGTCTGCATGCGATGAAGCCCTGTTGGTGTGCTGTGCCCCTCCTCTACTCAAGGATACAAGCACGAACAAGCTGTGACCTCAAAGCCTTGCTTATTCTTCTTTCAACGACAAAGCGATCGCATCTGTCAGAGGGGAGACCAGATAGTTCAAGACACTTCTTTCACCATTTACGATAACAACATCGGCAGGCATCCCCGCTGTCAGGCCTTGGCGCATCTCTTCGCTCATATTCTCTTCTGGAACACGAACTCGAGCCAAATAATAGGGTTCCTCATCACTGCGCTCTGGCGTGATGATATCTTGAGAAACACTTTCCACATAGCCCAACACAACAGGTGTCAGTTTCGCCTTAAAGGCAGAAAACCGTACTTCGCTCTCTTGACCTGGCACAACATTGTCAATGTCCAGCGGCGAGACGCGGCTTGCGATAAGCAAATTGTCATCAGGTGGAACAATTTCCATCAGAATTTCCCCTGGTCGAATAACAGATCCTTCTGTCGTCACACGGATATCTTGTACCACTCCATCGCTTGGCGCCCGGATCTCGGTACGATGATAGATATCTTGAGCTACCGTAAGATTTTCACGTATTTCCTTGAGGTCGGTCTGAATATCTCGCAACTCTCGATTGGCCCGTTCTTTGAACTCCTGCGACAACTTAAGCCGATTGAGACGTGCCTCTGAAATAGCAACCCCCACTTGAGCTTCATCTGAGATTGATTCTCCTAGAGAGGCCTCGACTTGGATCAATGCATCTTTTCGCCCAGTGAGAACGTTATCTTCAATGACACCGCTCTCCGCGCCACGGGTCAGGCGTTCAACGAGCTCGCTTTGCAGCTGCAATCTTCGCTCATATGCGTCTTTTTGAAGAGCTAAACCTGCCTTCTGACCTTCAAGTTGCTCAATCCGAAACTGCAGAATTTCTTGCTCAGAGCGAAAGATCGCCAAACGATCTGCAAGAATTGTACTCTGCAGATAAAGTACATTCTTGAGTGCCGGCAATGGATTTGATTTTAGGCTCTCAGGGTAATCAATTTCTTCGCTAAGCGCTTGCTCGGCTAAAAGCCGAGCCTCAATTGCCGTGGCTTCTTCCAAACGGTTTCGGAAGCGCTCAACATTTGAGCGAGCCTCGACGCTCTCAAGAGTGATGAGAACTTCACCTTGAGAAACACTTTCAGCTTCTTTCACATGGATCGTCTGAATGATCCCACCTTCAAGGTGTTGAACTACCTTACGATTGCCTTCAAGCTCGACGATACCCGGTGCAACAGTCGCTGAGTCAATTTTTGCGTAAGCCGCCCAGCCCCCAAGAACCCCGAAGGTCAGGATCACGATAGCATAACCAATTCTGCTAAAGCGTTGCGGACTCGAGTATGTTGTAATTTTGTCACGCATTTGGAGGTTGTCCATGTACTCAGTGTAGACAGGTCGACGGCGGAGAAACGCCTTTCACGACTGCGTCAAGTCATTCTAGCGAGAGGTGACCGCACTAACGGTTTGGGAATGTGCAGCTTTGGGTGGTTGTGGCTGGAGAAGTTCTTTTGTCGGGACGAATCGTTGGACACTACCTGCATTCAAAATGAGTGTCTTATCGGAGAGCGACAATAGATTGGCTTTGTGCGTTGCTACGATGACTGTTCTTCCCATGGCTTTAAGTTGCTCCAGACAGGCAGCTAGCGCTGCTTCGCCTTCACTATCCAAGTTGGAATTTGGCTCATCAAGAACTACGACTGCAGGCAATCTAAAGATAGCTCTCGCCAGCCCAACTCTCTGCCTCTGCCCGCCTGACAATTGGCTTCCACCATCTCCAACTTCAGTTTGGTAACCGTTACTTAAACCAGAGATCATGTCGTGAGCGCCTGCCAATTTTGCGGCCGCAACAATCTCGCTGTCTTCAGCGTCTTCTTGGAAGCGAGCAATGTTCTCTGCAACCGTTCCACCGAACAAGCGGATATCTTGAGATAGATATCCCAACGAATGACCAAGCTGTTTGGGGTCCCAGTGTTGAAGATCAGTGCCGTCTAGCGAAACCTTTCCAACTGATGCTCGCGCCACACCTACCAAGTGTCGTATCAAAGTTGATTTA
>SPLB01000005.1 GCA_004566265.1 Paracoccaceae bacterium
CGTTGATGTGGGCCCGCTGTTCCAGACACCGGCTGAGGCCGCGCAGGACGCCATCGACAATGACGTGCATGTGGTGGGGATTTCCTCTCAGGCGGCGGGTCACAAAACCCTTGCGCCGCAACTGGTGCAGGAGCTGAAAGCCCAAGGGGCGGAGGATATTATTGTCATCTGCGGCGGTGTAATCCCGCAGCAGGATTATGAGTTTCTCTATGAACACGGTGTCAAAGCAATCTTTGGTCCCGGCACCAATATCCCAAACGCGGCGCAGGATATCCTGAACATTATCCGCGACGCCCGCAGCTAAGGGCGGCAGGGAATCGCGGGTTCGGGCGTCGCGCTTGTGGCGTCCGTTGCTCTGCCCGCGGCCTTGAGCCGATGCGCTTGCGGCCATGAGGGCTGCAGGGTTTGCGCAGATCAAAAGGGGTGAAGGATGCTTTCACTCGATCATATTGCCGTGGCGGGGGAGACGCTGGACGCGGCTATTGCGCATGTGGAAGACGTGCTTGGCGTGTCTTTGCAAGCAGGCGGTGAGCACGACTACTTTGCCACCCATAACAAGCTCTTGAGGCTGGCGGATGGACTGTACATTGAGGCGATAGCAATAAATCCAGCCGCCACGCCGAAACAGAGCCCACGCTGGTTTGATCTGGACCGGTTTCAGGGCGCGGCCCGGTTGTCCTGTTGGATTTGTCGCACGGAGGATTTGGAAGCCGCGCTGGCGCAGATTTCCGTGGATGCAGGCCACCCGGTTCAGTTGGCGCGTGGGGATCTGCGGTGGAAAATGGCCGTCCCTGAAACTGGCGTTCTGCCGTTTGACAACCACTTTCCCGCGCTTTTGCAATGGCAAGGTGCGCAACCGGCCGCGCGGCTCACCGATCGTGGATGTAGGTTGCGGCGGCTGGTGGTCAGCCATCCGGAGGCTTCTGTGCTTCGGAAAGTATTGGGGGATGTGCTGCAACTACGGACCCCAACCGTAGTGTTTGAACAAGGCGAGGGTGGTTTGATGGCCGAAATAGACACGCCGCAGGGCCGCCGCTCTCTGCGCTGAACATCGCGACAGCGGCCAACGTGCCAAAAGTTTATTGTCCCAACACAGGTTTCTGGCCCTGACACGAGAGCCTGAGGCGGTTACTCTGGTTTTATGTCACTTTGGACTCGCATATCCGAAGCGCTTGCCGCGCTATCCAAGGGCGAAAGCCTCGCACAGGTGTTCGACCATCTCCGTGCACCGCCAGAACGCACCGTGGGTTTTGCTATTGCGGTGATTGCGCTGGGGGCTAAAATGGCCAAAGCCGACGGTCAGGTCACCCGGGACGAGGTCACCGCCTTTCGTGAGGTGTTTCAGATCGCGGCTGAAGACGAAGCTGGCGCGGCGCGGGTCTTCAACCTTGCTCGACAGGATGTGGCAGGGTACCAGGATTATGCTCGCCGGATCCATGCGATGTTCTCGGACGACCCATCAACGCTGTGCGATCTGATGGAGGGGCTGTTCCACATTGCGCTGGCGGATGGGTTTTTTCATCCCAATGAGAACGCGTTTCTCGAAGATGTTGCGCAGATCTTTGGTCAGACGGACCAGCAGTTTCGGGCCCTGCGCGCGCGCTTTGTGTCTGATGCTCCCAAGGATCCCTATGATATCCTCGGCGTCGATCCTGCCACGCCTATAGACGACATTCGCGCCGCCTTTCGCCAATTGGTGCGCAACAACCACCCTGATGCCATGATCGCCCGTGGCGTCCCCCCCGAGGCGGTGCAGCTGGCAGAGAAACGCATGGCAGACATTAACCGCGCCTGGGCGGAAATCTCGTCCGGACGCAGTCTTGAACCGGTCTGAGGGCTGAGGCGACTGAGAGGCGCGTATCTGTTTGATGCGCATGCGACCAGTCTGATCAAAGCTCCGACTGGGCTTTTTCGCCCCCTCAGGGGCAGGCGCCCTCGTGCGAAACACAGTGATCCTCATACGCAGCAGTCAGCGTCTTGCAACGTTGCGGGCCGTGCTGCAGTCTGTAACCAGGCGAGAAAGGCATCCAGACCTGGTTTGTTGCGGCCCCCGGCCATTATTCCCGCCTGAAACCCGCCTTTGAACGCGACAAAGCCCAGTGGTGCGATCAAACGACCAGAAGCCAGATCTTCGGCCACAAGACGATACTCTGACAGGCTCACTCCCATCCCGACGGCGGCGGCCTCCAGAGCCAGAATGTGGTGGGGATGTTCCTGCTCTGCCTTGCCGGTCACTGGTTGGCCAGACAGGTCTTCCCAAACGGCCCAGGGGCGGGGTGCGCCCGCATGGGTCAGCCGCAGCGGGACCTCCAGCCCTGCGCCCGTGCGGGTCACTGGATAGTCCGGCGCACAGACCACCCCATAAGAGGTGTCGCCGATTTCAAGGGTTTCCATTGGCCCTTTGGGATTTGTTCCCCAGAACGGCCCCCGCAGCCTGTCATAGCTCAGCATGACATCAAACTGTTCTTCATCCATATTGCGGTGCGGGCCGCTCATGATCAGATGCACCTGCACCAAAGGGTGCTGACAGTAGAAATTCGCCAACCGCGGGGTCAGCCAGCGTGTCGCAAGCGTGGCACCCAGCGCCACGCGCACCTGCGGGCGTTCGGTTTCGCGTCGCAAACTGTTCCCGAGCGCAGAGAGTTCGTGCAGCATCGGCGACAGCTTCTCCTGCAGCCGGTGGCCCCGGGCGCTCAGCCGCAGCCCAGTGCCCTGCCGTTCAAACAGATCCCCACCCAGATCTGTCGCCAGCGCCTTTAGCTGCTTGCTAACAGCACTATGGGTGCGCCCCAGTTCTTGCGCGGCGGCAGAGACCGAACCAAGGCGGGCGGTGGCTTCAAACGCGGGCAGCGCAGACAGGGGAGGGAGACGCATCGATATGTTCCTTTTGCTCACATTAAGGCAGAGAAGTTTTCAATTTTTGTGACGATAAGAGACCGGTATAGGGAGAGAGTTACATCCAGACAGGAGCAGATAATGAACCGTTTAAACAGCTTGCGCACGCCTGTGCGCAGGAACAATCCTTTTGTGCTTTCGCGCGGTGCCCATAGTTGGGTTGGTTCCTTCTGGGATCAATTGCGTGCCCGCCGTCAGCTGCGCCGCGCCCTGCGCCAGATTCAACACGCGCCCGAAGAGGTTCTGCGCGATGCAGGCTGGAGCCGGGCCGATTTGCTGCGGGAAATCGCCAAACCAATCTGGCGCGCCTGAAGAGAGGCTTCCCCCCTTAGGATCGCTTGCTATACTGCACCCATGCTGTGTTTTTTCCGTCATCATATGCTTCGTCTTCTGTGTCTGCCTGTCGCTTTGTGTGCAATGAGCTTTCCACTTCAGGCGCAACCACCTGAGACCGAACCGCCATCGCCGATGCAACGCGGGCTCGAGCTTTTCCTTGAAGGTGTTGAAGAGGAGCTGTCGCCGGGCTTGAAACAGCTTCAGGAGATGATGGAAAGCTTTGGCCCCGCCTTGCAGGACTTCCTGCTGCAAATGGGGCCTGCGCTGGCTGAAGTTGCAGGCGAGGTGCAGGATTGGAGTCGCTACGAGCTGCCCGAGGTCCTACCCAGCGGAGATATCATAATCCGCCGCAAACCGGATGGGCAAAAGCCCCCCGCGTCAAAAGGGGGGCAAGGCACAGACGGGACTTCGGATGCTCCGATCGACATCTGAACCACTGCTTTTGGTCGTCCTTAGTCCTTGATCAGCTTACCGTCGATCTTCAGACGGACCTCTTCCGCCTTTAGTGCCGCGGCCAGAGCGTTCAGCCGTGCGGCAGCCACCTCACTGTAGAGCACTGCGCCTGAACGGTGCAGCTCCACATGCAGCACCCGCTTGCGCGGCTGCCATTGCAGCGTGCCAATGCTCTGCTCGTTGGCGCCCATCAGCATGGCCCCAAAACGCATGGCCTTGCCGAGGATCTCAGCCTCCTTCTGCTGTGGCTCTGGCAGCAGATGAATGAGTTTCTGATACCGTGCGCCCCTGCGTTTGTTGCGATAGCGATGCATCAGCGCCAACCCTAAGTAAACTCTCTCGGAATGCGCCAAGCCGCCAAGGTTCGCCCGAGTGGCAGTGTCAAAACACAGGTCTGCGCGGTAGTCGGGATGCGCGCGCCAGTTCACATCATGCAGCAGGCAGGCCGCCTTGATCAGCCGCGACTTCGTCAGCGGCGGCCTGCCAAACAGGGGGGCCACAAAATCATATAGCACCTTGCCAAACCCCGGCACACGGGCATCTTTGGCCTCGGCAAACCGGCTGGCCTCGACAAGTGGATCTCGTTCGCGCAGGCGCGTGGGCATTTGTTCATAGAGCAGACCTTCACGAATACCATAGGATGAGATCGCAAGGTCGCGCGGGTGGAAGTCCTTAACCACGCGCGCGAGAACGTGCATCGCGTAGGGCACCAGAGCCATGCGACCAGCAGAAATACCGCAGTCACTGCGCAGCTTCTCTAGATCTTGTTCTTCAATATATTTCACGGTCGCCCGCACGTCGCCCGAGGTCATCCGATATTCATGCATAACCGTCATCGGATAGTCCCGGCGGTGCATGTCGATGCGCGCGATGGCGCGCCAGCTGCCGCCGACAAGAAACAGGCGCTTGCCCTCATTGCCGGCCATCTGGTTGCGCAGGTCGGCAACGGTTTCAGCAATCGCCATTTTGCGGCCACGCCGCCCGCCTTTTATATCGCGCAGCTTCAGAGGGCCCAGATCCGAGGTCACGCAGCGGCCAACTCTGCCATCGCGCAACTCCGCAAGCTCCATGGACGAACCGCCAATATCGCAGATCAGACCCTCCGCGCCCGGCCAGCCCAACAGCACGCCTTGCGCAGACAGGCGGGCCTCCTCATAGCCGTCGATGACATTCACCTTCTGCCCAGTTTCGCGCAACACCGCGTCACAAAAGTCCTGCCCATCGGTGGCATCGCGTACCGCAGCGGTGGCGACAATCGTCAACGGTTCCGGAAGCAGACCATCTGCCAGACCCTTGAACCGTTTCAGTGCTGCCAGCGCGCGGATGCGCCCCTCGGGGTTCAGCTTGCCGGTTTCCGACAGGCCTGCCCCCAGTCCACACATGATTTTTTCATTGTAGAAATAGGCTGGGCTGCGCGCCGCGCCGTCAAAAATCACCAAGCGGACAGAATTCGAACCCACGTCCACCACGCCAACCCGTTCCAGCGCGCGGGCATCTGGGCTGTCAAAGAGCGGGTGGCCAAAGGGCCCCCAATCTTCGGTATCCCCGGGGGTAATCTTTTGGAAAGGAGGGGAATTCTTGCCGATCAGGGCAGCAGCTTGACGAGAGTCTGTATGCGTTTCAGCAGACATGGAAGATCCGAGGGTCGTGAGTGTTGGGAAACTGTGACATTGGATGAGGGCAGGGTCAACTTATGCACGGGGTTCGGGTTAAAAATCGCGATCTTCGCTCATCAGCTTAATGGCCAAAGCCCGGTTCAGCATGCGTTGTTCTGCCATTGCCATCCGGTCGA
>SPLB01000204.1 GCA_004566265.1 Paracoccaceae bacterium
CAAGGTCGCGCCGATGAAACAACCGCCTGCGGATCCCGGTGTTTGTCCCGGCGCATCTGAACTGAGCCAGCGCTATATCAACCACAGCAGTGGGGTGCGCTGTGGCCCGCAAGGGCTGGATCCTTTGTCTGCTTTGCCAGAAGGCACTGGTTACGCCGGCGGGCCACGTGTATATCCGGTACATGTCTATCAGGAACGTCTCGCGGCGCGCGGCATTGAGGTGCCGGAGGGCTACCGCCCGGTTTGGCAGGATGGCCGTATGAACAGGTTGCGCGCGCAAATGACGCTGCAGGTTGCTGCAGCCAATGCCGTCACAGCTGTGCCCGCCGGTTATGCTGTGATGGACCGCAATGATGACCGATTAAACCAGAACCGGGGTCCGCAGACTGCCGAAGGGGATGCGCAGATGGCGCGGCATTGGGCCAACCATGGCGGGGTGCTTGTACCGGTCGTGCAACTTTTGGATCGCCCTGTCTATTCTGCGATAGAGCTGCGGCCGCAGGTTCAGCACCGCTCTGCTGCGATCGTGTCCCGCCGTTCGACCAGTACATTGGCGGGCTTTGATGACGTGCCAAAGGAAGTGCGCGTTGCAGCGCGCTATGTAAAGGCACAGCGGTTCGTAAGCCGAAGTGATGCGGTTGCCGCGGCGAAAGCGCTGCGGGCGGCGACCGGACTGCCTGTGCGGTTGGGTGTGTCGCAAGGGATTCAAACGGCTCCACATGTCGTGTTGGCCGGGCCTTTCACGGATCGGGCGGAAGCAGCGCTTGCTTTTGTGCGTCGGTCTGGGTATCCCGGCGCTCGGCTCAGCAAATGATGAATCGCCTTGCCAACCTAATTTGAAGCTGCAGTTTAACCACATTAGGAAGCCAGACGGCCCCTTTTTTGCGCGACTAAACATCGCTATCTTGCGCGGATGATCAGTCGCAAATATTTTGCAGCTGTACCCAGTCCCGATCGCTCATGATGCCGCGTGTGGTTTGGCCGGGAATGGCCATCGGGTCCGCCTCGATCAGGCTAAGGGTCGTCTCGCCGGTTACATCTTGTGCATAGGCATACGGGGTTGAAGACACGCCAGCTTCCTTGAAGGCTGCCAGGATCACCTCATCGGGCAGGCGAGGGCGGTCGGTGGCGAGGCTGTGTTCGACAAATCGATCCAGAACACTGGGCTCGATTCCACCAGTGGTAAGCAAACGGAAACTGGCGGTCAGCCCGCCAATGTCGAGAATGTCCGCAAGCGGATCCTGTGCCTTAGCGCGGGCGCGTTCGACCAGCAGCGCACCCGCTGCAACGGCGGGATCTTCGTGGTCTTCAACAAGGTTTCGGTTCAAAAGGACAATGCCACCCGGCAGGGCGAGGCTTTCAGTAACGCCTTCGCGCAGAATCACCACGCCTTTGACGCCGGTGCGTGCCGCAAGGTCGCGCAGGATGATCGCGGTTTCTGGGCTGGTGCAGGCCTGGCCTGCCACACGTTCCACACGGCGCAGAAGTCGCTGGCCGATGCCATGACGCTGAATGTCTGGAACCACAGACAGGGTCTGTTTATACAGGGCGCCTGGCAGACCAAATGCCAGCAGCGCCACTGCGGCGGTCAGAAGCGACACGGCCACCAGCATCCGAAGTCGACCAGGACGCGGGCGAGCGTTGGCAATTGCAGTCTGGAGCTTATCAATTGCCTCCAGCATTGTGGTTTCGTTTTTGGCAAGCTCCAGCGTTTCGCTCGGATCGCCATCGGGATGAAACACTGCAGGGTATTGGCCAGGATTCGCCCGGATAACGGCAACAATAGACCAATGCGCCAGAGGCTGATCCCTCAGATCGGAAATTGTCAGGGTCGAATCGCCAAGCGATACGATCACATCGCGCCGCTGTTTCCCGGTTCCCGCGCGCCAAAGGCCTTCGGCCTCAAGCCGTTGAAATTCCCGCAAAGCTGTCATTCGGCCTGTCTGCTTTTTGCTAAGTCTTCTGTGTTGAAACCTACCACAGTCTGACAGGCCGCGGCAAATGGCTTTGCGTATCTTGCCTTTGTGTGCCACGCAAGACAGGATGGCCCCCATGATCCTGTCTCGTGGCCGTTCTTACGTGTTTATTCATATTCCGAAAACCGGAGGGACGGCGCTCGCTTTGGCATTGGAGGCTCGCGCTATGGCGGGTGATCAGATGCTGGGCGACACGCCGAAGGCGCTGCGGCGCAGGCGTCGGGTGCAGAAGATAAAATCCCACGGACGTTTGTGGAAGCATTCTACCCTCGCTGATATCGAAGGGCTTGCATCGCGGGAAGATCTGCGGGGGCATTTTGCTTTTACCCTTGTGCGCAATCCTTACGACCGGGTGGTCAGCTATTTTCACTGGCTACGCGCGCAACGCTTTGAACATCCTGTTGTAACTTTGGCGAAAAACCTGTCGTTTCAGAGCTTCGTTTGCAATCCTCATGTTGTGGCGAGTTTGCGGGCCAATCCCTACACTTCCTACATGCTGCAGTCGAATGGGCAGGAACACTGCGACCTCTATATCCGGCTGGAAACCTTTGCAGCGGACGCCCAGCCTTTGTTTGACCACCTTGGATTTTCTTTTGAATTGTCACGCGTGAACGAGTCGTCGCGTTGTCGGGATTGGCGTAAATACTATACTGAACAGGCGTTTGACGCGGTGTCTCGCGCCTGTTCAGACGACATCCGCCAATTTGAATACTCTTTTAACGAATTCCCTCTATCCCTTTGACGGTGCCGTTCTCTCTAAGGGCACACGCATTGCCTGACGTGGTTTGCTAGAGTTTTTGCCATGGGCCAGGCCGAAACAGAAGTTTGACTAGGGTTGAAAGGAACGTAGACATGTTTGATTGGTTTGCAAAGACGTCGGCTTCGCCGATCGCAGAAGGGTTCACCACCCGCCACGACATGGTTGCAACTGGTCATCCTGGTTTTATCGTAGGAACATTGGTGGCCACGGCGCAAGGCTGGCGCGCGGTCGAAGAACTGGCGCCCGGCGACATGGTTCTGACTTTCGACAATGGAATGCGCCCAATCCAAGGCATTCGCCGCGAAACGCAATTCATCGATGACCGGTGCGAGAACGCCAACATGTCGGCCGTTTACGTGCCCCGCGAAGCGTTTGGAAATCGGAGCCCGCTTTGGCTGCGCGCGGAACAGGGGGTTATGATCGAACATGACCTGTTGGTGGATACTTTGGGCGATCCGTTTGCAATTGTCCCAGCGTGCGCGCTCGAAGGGTACCACGGCATTTCTCGCGCGCCCATGCAAGTCTCAATGGAGCTGGTCACCCTCAGCTTTGACGAAGATGAAGTGGTGTACATCGAAGCGGGTCTTCTCGCGTTCTGTCCAGCTCAGATGGATGCCGTGCAGCTGGCAGCGACAGATGGCAATATCTACACCGTGCTGAGCACCTATAAATCGCGCGAACTGGTGATTGACATGATTACTGAGGAGAGTTTCTGGACACCGGTCTCAGGTGGCACCGGCGGACATGGGGCCCCGCAATTCGCCTCTGCGTGATGTCCGTTTTGAAAGAACGCCGACCAACAGTCTACGATAAAATTGGCGGGTGGCCCCGATAGTTCGTTGAAGCCGAGGGCAAAAGACACGAACAGCTCCCGAAAGCATACCCCCGCAGCCCAAGGGTTGCGCGTGTATCGTTTGCCGCACGTCTAAGCCGCCGCCCTTGGGTGGAGAAAACGATGCTTCAAAATAACGGGTGGCCGGAGGGGCCGCCCGTTTTTGTTTGTCTGTGGAAGGAACCTGCTAGGCCACTTCTTCCTCTGCCGGGGCAAAGCGCCCATAGAAGCTTTGACCCTTTTCGGCCATGTCGCGCAGCAGCGGTGGGCAGGTAAATCGCTCACCGTATTTTTCGGTCAGCTGATCGCAACGCTCCGCCGCATAAGGCGTGCCGATGATATCGAGCCAAGACAATGGACCACCGGACCAAGGTGCAAAGCCCCAGGCGAGGATCGCGCCCACGTCGCCTTCGCGAATGTCCATCAGAACGTTCTCTTCCAGCGCACGCACCGCTTCAAGAACCTGCGCAAACATCAGGCGTTCTTGAACCTCGATAAAATCCGGTTGCTCTGTTGTCACTGGGTATTTGTCGGAGAGACCCTTCCAGTACTCAACGCGCTTCCCCTTAGCGTCATAGTCAAAGAAACCTTTCCCTGCCTTGCGTCCTAGACGACCTTCGGATTCCATCCAGAAGATCAGATCGTCCGCCGGGCTTTCGGGATAAGCGTCCCCCATGGCTTCTTTGGTTGCACGGGCAATTTTCGCGCCGAGATCGATGGACGTTTCGTCGGTCAGTTGGACGGGGCCGACAGGAAAGCCCAGTTGACGCGCGGCATTGTCAATCAACACAGGAGACACGCCTTCTGTGATCATGCGCACGCCCTCGTTGACGTAAGGCAGGATGCACCGGTTGCAGTAGAAGAAACGCGCATCATTGACAACGATCGGGGTCTTCTTGATCTGACGGACATAATCCAGCGCCTTGGCGGTCGCACGGGCGCCCGTCTCTGCGCCTTTGATAATCTCCACGAGAAGCATCTTCTCGACCGGCGAGAAGAAGTGGATGCCGATGAATTGCTCTGGACGGTCTGAGGCCTTGGCCAGTTCGGTGATCGGCAGGGTGGAGGTATTGGAGGCAAAGATGCAGTCCTCACCCACGATAGCCTCGACCTTTTTGGTCATTTCAGCTTTGACATCCATGTCTTCAAACACGGCCTCGATGATCAGGTCGGTCCCTTTCAGCGCGTCGAGATCGGTGGTTGCGGTGATCTGGGACAGCACAGTAGCTTTCTTGTCCTCGGTGACCTTGCCGCGTTTCATACCCTTGTCGAGGTAGGCCTCAGTATAGGCCTTGCCTTTGTCCGCAGCCGCCTGATCGCGGTCGATCAGCACAACCTCAATACCGGCCATGGCCGACACCAGAGAGATGCCCGCGCCCATCATGCCAGCGCCAAGGACGCCGACCTTCTTCACGGATTGGTCTTCGACGCCTTTGGGACGTACCGCGCCTTTTTCCAGCGCCTGTTTGTTCAGGAACAGGGAACGGATCATCGCGGAAGACGACGGGTTCATCAGCACGTGGGTGAACCAGCGCGCTTCGATCTTCAGAGCGTTGTCAAAATCGACCAGTGCGCCTTCATAGATCGCCGACAGCAGCGCTTTGGGTGCTGGGAAGGCGTTCTGCGTCTTGCCTGCCACCATGGCGGAGGCCCCGACAAAGTTCATGAAGCCCGCAGGGTGGTAGGGGGCACCGCCAGGGAATTTGAATCCTTTCGCGTCCCAAGGTTTGACAATATCCGCAGGGCCTGCGTTCAGAACCCATTCTTTCGCCGCGGCAAGCGGGTCATCGGCAATGGTATCCACCATCTGCGCGGACTTCGCTTTTTTCGGGTCCATCATCTTGCCTTCCAGCAGGACGGGGGCCGCCGCAACCGCGCCCACCATGCGGGAATAGCGCATGGTTCCGCCGCCGCCCGGGAAGATCCCCAGCAGGATTTCCGGCAGGCCAATTTTGGCTTTCGGGTTAGAGGTCATTACGCGGTGGTGACAGGCCAGCGCGATCTCGGTGCCGATACCGGCACAGGTGCCGTTGATGGCGCAGGCCACAGGCTTGCCGCCTTTGTTGGTCTTGGCTTCCATGCCCGCGCGCTCCAGCTTGCGCAGGATGCGGTGGCCGTTCATGGTGAAATCGAACAGACCCTGCGCCGGGTTGTCGCCGGATTCGTCGCGGATGGTGGCCAGAACGTTCAGGTCCATGCCGCCAGCAAAGTCTTTCTTGCCCGAGGTGATGACGATGCCTTTGACAGCGTCATCGCCCAATGCGCGATCCACGTAGTCTTCGACCAACGCAAACGCTTCGCGGGTGAGGACATTCATGGACTTGCCTTCGGCGTCCCAGGTGATGACGGCCACACCGTCGGCGTCTACTGCATATTTGAAATCGGTCATATTCTTAGTCTCCCGTCTTTATCGCTCAGACGCGCTCGATGATGGTTGCGGCACCCATGCCAGCGGCAACACACAAGGTTGCCAGGCCAACTTGTTTGTCCTGACGCTCCAGCTCGTCGAGCAGGGTGCCAATGATCATCGCACCGGTTGCGCCCAGCGGGTGACCCATGGCAATTGCGCCGCCGTTGACGTTGACTTTAGCGTCGTCGACCTCAAACGCCTGCAGGAAGCGCAGAACAACAGCCGCGAAGGCTTCGTTCACTTCGAACAGGTCGATGTCGGTGATGGACATTCCGCTGTCTTTCAGGATCTTTTCGGTCACGGGTACCGGACCTGTCAGGTTTATGGTCGGTTCAGACCCGATTTTCGCGGTGGAGCGGATGCGCGCTCGCGGGGTGAGACCATGCATTTCACCGTATTCTTTGGAACCGATCAGCAG
Source organism: Paracoccaceae bacterium (assembly GCA_004566265.1). Classification (GTDB taxonomy): domain Bacteria; phylum Pseudomonadota; class Alphaproteobacteria; order Rhodobacterales; family Rhodobacteraceae; genus Epibacterium. The sequence goes on from SPLB01000204.1 coordinate 6,397, forward strand.
TGCGGTGGCCCCGTCCACAATACCAGAGGAATTGCCGGCGTGGTGCACATGGGTGATTTTCTCCAGATGCGGGTACTTTAGCATCGCAACCTTGTCAAAGCCGGGCATCTGTTCACCCATCATCGCGAAAGAGGCATTCAGCTTGCCCAGATCCTCGGCGGTGGTGCCGGGGCGCATGTATTCATCGCGATCCAGAATGGTCAGACCATTGATGTCCGTGACCGCCACAATGGATTTTTCAAAGCGGTTGTCTTCCCACGCGGCGGCAGCGCGCGCTTGGGATTGTGCGGCAAAGGCGTCACAGTCTTCGCGGGAAAAGCCGTATTCAGTCGCGATCAGGTCGGCGGATACGCCTTGCGGCATAAATCCGGTGCCCATTGCGAGGCGCGGATCCACGGCCATTGCGGCCCCGTCAGAGCCCATCGGCACGCGAGACATCATTTCGCAGCCACCGGCGATGTATGCGTCGCCTGCGCCTGCTTTGACCTGATTTGCGACAAGGTTCACAGCTTCCATGCCGGACGCACAGAAACGGTTGATCGCCAATCCCGGAACGCTGTCGTCAAAGGCGGACAGCAACACAGAGGCCCGCGCCAGACAGCCGCCGTTCTCCATAACCTGTGTCACATTCCCCCAGATCACGTCTTCAATGCCTGAGTGGCCAAGACCATTGCGATCCTTGATCGCGTTCAACATTTGCGCGGACAAGGCGACAGAGGTCACCTCGTGAAGGCTGCCGTCCTTGCGGCCTTTGCCGCGCGGCGTCCGCACAGCGTCATAAATATAGGCTTCGGTCATATTGGTCTCCTCAAGCTCGATCCGACGGATTGCCGGGCATCAGGTCATAGGGGTGTTTCCAGCCGGGCGTCTCAGAAATACGAGTGAGCCAGGCGTCGATATTGATGTACTCAGAACGGTCAAAACCAAAGGGCTCTGGGTAATACAGGTAGCTGCAACAGGAAATGTCGGCGGCGGTCAGCCCATCGCCCACGATCCAGTCCCGCCCATCAAGATGTGTGTTCAGCGTGGTAAACGCGCCCTTCAGGCGGCTTTGCAAAAAAGCAATGACCTCAGCCGGGCGTTTGTCTTCGGGCAAGAAGTTCATCAAAAAGCGGGTCATGCCAACTTGGCTTGAGAGTTTGTGATTGTCCCACAAAACCCAACGCAGAACGTCGTATTTTTCGGCTCCGGTGCCGCCGAATTTACCCGTTTTATCAGCAATATATTGCAAGATCGCACCGGATTGGCTGAGCGTCAGATCGCCATCGCTCAGCACCGGATATTCGCCCATCACGTTCACACCGCGAAATTCAGATGTGCGCCCTTCGCCGCCGAAGTAATCGACGTAGACGGGTTCCCATGCGAGGCCGCTGAGCTCAAGCCCCAGAGCCGCCTTGAAAGAATGTCCGCTTTCGCCAAAACATTGCAGTTTAATGGTCACGTCTACACCCTCCCTCTGGCAATCAGATCCCGCATCACCGATCCACACGTAAGGCGCCTGTGGCAGCGCCTATCGTTTTCGTGTGTCCAGCTCGGCGTTGAACAGCCGCAGCCGGTGTGGGAGAGTCTCACTGTCGGTCACACTGTCGAAAATTTCGAACAGGAACGACAGGGCCTCTCCCTCGTCAAGACCCGCCTGTCGGGCGAAACGCTTCAGCCTTCGATACCCTTCCTCGGTCATGGCGACCGGAAAACGGCGAGTCAGTTTGAAACGTTTGGGCATTTTGAAATCCTTTTCCCAAAGTGCCCGGCCAGGATGGGCGTGCCGCAGACGGCACGCCCGTTTTCAGTGTTTCAGAACTGTTCCGGGTTCAGAGCCATAACTGTATCGGCGCCGGTTTGAATCCGGGCGAGGTGCAGCTTGGTCGCGCAGAGCTGACGCGCCATGAAATAACGACCGGTTGCAATCTTTGTGGTGTAGAAGTCTGCATCGGTGGTGCCCGCGTCAAGAACTGTTTTTGCGGATTTCGCCATCATGGCCCACATCAGACCAAGGCAAACGTAACCGAACATATGCATGAAGTCGTTCGAACCTGCCAGCGCGTGGTTCGGGTTTTTCATGCCATTTTGCATAAAGAACATGCCGGCAGATTGCAGATCTTTCGATGCAGATTTCAACGGCTCAATGAAGTCTTTGGTGTAGTCTTCTGAAAGGTCTGCGTTTTCCTTGCAGAAGGATTTTACCAGCTCAAAGAAGGCCATCACGTGCTTGCCGCCGTCTTGCGCCAGTTTGCGTCCTACGAGATCAAGCGCCTGAACGCCGTTTGCGCCTTCATAGATCATGGCGATACGCGCATCACGCGTGTACTGGGACATGCCCCATTCTTCGATGTAGCCGTGACCGCCATAGACCTGCTGTGCCTGCACAGTCATGTCATAGCCCTTGTCCGTCAGGAAACCCTTGAGAACTGGGGTAAGGAGAGAGATCAGGCCATCCGCGTCCTTGTCCTCCGCGCGGTGGGCCTTGTCGATCATGGTCGCGCCCCAGAGGACAAACGCACGGGCGCCTTCGGCAAAAGATTTCTGATCCATCAGGCTGCGGCGAATATCCGGGTGCACGATCAGCGGATCGGCCGGGCCTTCGGGGTTTTTGGCACCGGTGACGTCGCGGCCCTGAAGGCGGTCCTTGGCGTAGATGAGCGCATTTTGATAAGCGGCTTCGGCTTGCGCCAGACCCTGCATCGCCACACCCAGGCGGGCTTCGTTCATCATGGTGAACATGGCACGCATGCCTTTGTTGAGATCACCCAGCAAGTAACCGGTGGCCACATCATAATTCATCACACAGGTGGAGTTGCCGTGGATTCCCATTTTTTCTTCGATATTGCCGACGCTTACGCCGTTACGCGCGCCCAGCGAGCCGTCTTCGTTCACAATGAACTTGGGCACGATGAAAAGGGACACACCTTTGATGCCTTCCGGTCCGCCGGGGACCTTGGCCAGAACCAAGTGGATGATGTTTTCCACCATGTCGTGTTCGCCGGAAGAGATGAAAATCTTCTGACCAGACACTTTGTATGTGCCGTCTTCCTGTGGTTCAGCTTTTGTGCGCATCAGACCCAGATCGGTACCGCAGTGCGGCTCGGTCAGGTTCATGGTGCCGGTCCAGTCGCAGGACACCATGTTCGGCAGGTAAGTGGCCTTCTGCTCATCCGTGCCATGCGCAAGGATGGCCGAAGCTGCACCATGGGTGAGGCCCTGATACATGGTGAAGGCTTGGTTTGCAGATGAGAAGTATTCGCCGACGGCAGTGCCGATAACATAGGGCATGTTCTGGCCGCCGAATTCTTCGGGCATGTCCAGACCGGTCCAGCCGCCTTCTTTGACCTGATCGAAGGCGTCCTTGAAGCCCGTGGGCGTGTAGACCACACCATTCTCCAGACGACAGCCTTCCTTGTCCCCGACCACATTCAGAGGGTGCAGGATGTTGTCGGCGACTTTGCCGGCTTCCGTCAGCACGGCATCGGTGAAGTCGCGCTCCAGTTCATCAAAGCCGGGGATGCCGGAGTTTTGAATGTCCAGCACATCGTGCAGGACGAATTGCGTGTCCTTGGTGGGAGAAGTGAAGCTCGGCATAGCGGTCCTCTTGAATTTGTCGGTCTGCTTTAAGTCGGGCAAGGCCCGTCATTGATGCGGTTATTCAGCGGCCTTCGGCGTCTGCATGGAGTTAATCATTTGTGCGACCCAACCCAGTTGCTCCTTAAGATCGCTTATTGCTTCGTCCAGCTCTGCCCGTTGACATTCCATGTGGGCCAGACGTTCTTTGGCGATCTCATGAGTGCGGGTCAGCTGCGTGAGTTGCTGGTCGCCCATATGATACAAATCGAGAAGCTGGCGGATGTCCTCGAGGCTGAAGCCAAAACGCTTTCCGCGCAGGATTAGTTTCAGCCGGGCGGCGTCGCGTTTGGTGAACAGGCGTTTTTGACCCTCGCGGATCGGGAACAGCAGTTCTTTGGCCTCGTAAAAACGCAGCGTGCGCGGAGTTACGTCGAACTCATCGCACATTTCGCGGATGGTTTTGGTCTCTTCGGTCATGTCATTCATACTCTGCATCACGTTGGGTCGGTCTTCGCTGCAGGACTGCGCCTCGGTAGTTCTGTTTACATCACGAGCTTGACGTTGACGTAAGTGGTACGCTGCGTCACATTCGTCATTGACGTCGGGGGCAGTCGCTGTGACGCTACGTCGGGTCGGCAGAACGATCTTTTTTCACGCGTCGCAACAGGGACTACCGACCCAAGTCTGTACCAGATCTGAGAAATTGCTTCATAAAATAAAAATAAATCACCGTTGGCGGCAGCGGTGGGAATGTAACTTGCAAATGATTGCGGTGAGGTCAGCCCAACTCGTTGATCGTTTCGCTGCGCAGGGTTGCCAACTCGCGCATCGCCTCGTCCAGCTGCTGACGCTGGCTCTCTAGGTCTTTCAACTGGCGATCTGCCATGGCAATAAACGCTCTCATCTGCGCCTCGTTCCCTTCGCTTTCATAAATCAAAAGCCATTGGCGGATTTCCTCCAGCGGAAACCCCCATTTGCGCCCGCGCAGGATCAGCTTCATTCGGGCAACCTCGCGTGGACCGTAGAACCGGGACCGCCCTAGGCGTTCAGGTTGCAGCAGCTCAATATACTCGTAGTATCGCAGGGTTCTGGGCGTGACCTCGAACTCGGCGCACATTTCCTTGAAGGACAGTTTATTTTCTTCAGACATCCGCTTCCTCCTTGGGGGCCACGTTACGCATAAAGCATACGGGGCTGCAACCATGGCGTGACTCTGCCAGAGTGGGGCTTGCGCATAAGGTCTTGCGCACGGTTCAGGCCAGCTGGATACTGGTCAATGAAGGCCGCATTTGCGACGGAAGTCAGTTAGGGGGGATGGCTCCCTGCACCTTGACTTTTGGGACGGGTCAAACCGCAAAATATCAGTAGCAGGGCAAAGGCAAGAAGGACCAAAGATGACTGACAAGACCAAACTGGCGCGCCAGTTTATTGAGGCGATACCCCACGCGCAGTCTCTCGGCATGTGCCTTATTGATATTGGGGCGGGGCGGGCTGTAATGTTGATGCCCTACGATGAAAAACTGGTGGGCGATCCGTCCACGGGCGTGATCCATGGCGGGGCTGTTTCTGCCCTGATGGATACCTGCTGCGGCGCAGCTGTGATGAGCCACCCGCGTCAGTCCAAAGGCACGGCGACGATTGATTTGCGCATTGACTATATGCGCAGCGCGTCTCCCGGTCAGGCGATCACGACGACGGCAACCTGTTACCATGTGACACGTTCGGTGGCGTTTGTGCGGGCCGAGGCCGTGGACGATGATACCTCTCTGCCCGTGGCCACGGCCACCGGAGCATTTACGTTTGAGCCTCAAAAATCATTGGAGGACAGCCAATGAAGCGCTCCCAGCCCGAACCGAAGCAGGTCGTAAAACAACGTCGAGATGCAGCGCTGAAAGCGCTGGTTGATGCGGTGCCCTACGCCCGTGTCCTGGGCATCACCTTTGAACGGCGCGGGGACGAGCTGTCCTCGACGCTCCATTATCAAGACAGCAATATTGGGAATCCGCTGATCCCAGCACTGCACGGGGGGGCCACTGCGGCGTTCCTTGAGGTGACTGCGCAAATCACACTCCACTGGTTTCACCTCTGGCCGCAGTTTGAAAGCGGTGCATTGGATGTCGAGACGATGGTCGCAGGTGACATGCCGCGCCAGCCAAAGACGATTGATTTCACCGTGGATTACCTTCGATCTGGCCTGCCGCGCGATGCCTATGCGCGCGCGACGGTGAACCGGTCGGGTCGGCGTTATGCTTCGGTTCATGTGGCGGCATGGCAGGACCATAAGGACAAGCTGTTTGCTCAGGCCACCGGGCATTTCTTAATGCCCCAATCCCGCTCCCCCGATTAAGGGAAGGCTGCATGACTGCGCCAGCTCACCACCCCAGCCCCCATACCATTTGTTCTGTAACCCCCGCGCGGGTTATGAAGATTGCCCTGCCGATTGTGTTGTCCAACGCCACCGTGCCCCTCGTGGGAATCGTTGACACGGCGGTTGTGGGGCAGTTGGGGGCAGCGGCGCCTTTGGGTGCCGTTGGTGTTGGGGCAATCATTCTGTCGTCTCTTTATTGGGGCTTTGGCTTTCTGCGGATGGGCACGGTTGGACTGGCCAGTCAGGCGCGCGGGCAGGGGGATATGGCCGAGGTCGCAGCGCTTTTGACCCGCGTTGTTCTGATTGGAGCGGGCGCTGGTCTGGCGATTGTTGTGCTGCAGGTGCCAGTGATTGCGGGTGCGCTTTGGTTGGCTTCGCCTTCAGCTGAGGTCACAAACCTCGCGCGGGACTATCTGGTTGTGCGTATTTGGTCGGCTCCGGCCATGATTGCCATTTATGGGCTGTCTGGCTGGTTGATCGCGCATGAGCGCAGTCAGGCCTTTATGGCGGTGCAGATCTGGATGAATGGGCTCAATATTGTGCTGGACGTCTGGTTTGTGCTGGGGCTCGGTTGGGGGGTGTCCGGCGTGGCCTTTGCAACCTTCCTCGCCGAGTGGTCGGGGCTGGCGCTGGGCCTGTGGTTCTGCCGCACCGGGCTTCAAAGCTCGGCCTGGCGCAATTGGGCGCAGGTTTTGAAGGCCGAGCGGCTGTGGCACATGGCATCCGTGAACAACGATATTCTGATCCGGTCGCTGTTGTTGCAGGCGATGTTCACCTCATTCAGCTTCATTGCGGCGCGGCAGGGCGACCTGGCGCTGGCGGCCAATCAAGTTCTGATGCAGATGATGCTGCTTACCGCCTATGGCATGGATGGCTTTGCCTTTGCGGCTGAGACACTGGTGGGGCAGGCTTTTGGCGCAAAGAAACGCACGGTCCTGCGGCGCAGCGCCTTTGTGACCAGTATGGGCGGCGCAGTGGTCGCTGTGGTGATGGCCTTGGCGTTTTGGCTTTTGGGTGGCGTGATGATTGACATGATGAGCACTGCGCCTGACGTGCGCGAAACCGCACGTGTGTTTCTGCCCTATGTGGTTGCAGCGCCCATGCTAGGATGCGCGGCCTGGATGCTGGATGGGATTTTTATTGGCGCAACGGCCACGCGGGATATGCGCAATATGATGGTGTTCAGCGCGGTTATCTATGGGGCGGCTTTGGTGGTGTTGCTTCCACTTTTGGGCAATCACGGGCTGTGGCTGGGGTTGTTAATTTCATTTGTTGCGCGAGGGGTGACATTGGGGCTGCGCTATCCCGCGCTGGTTGGAAAGGCCGGTTGAGAGTTTGCGCTGCGCTCCGCGCATCGCCGGAGCGCAGGCCGCGCCTTCGGCGCGGCCTGCCGGGCCCAACAGG
>SPLB01000205.1 GCA_004566265.1 Paracoccaceae bacterium
GACCATTTCCGAAACCGATATGGAAAAGGCTTGTGAAACATGGGGTACCGCGTTGGTTGCCTTGTCGGATACATTCGAGGCCGAGGGGTTGGAGGCAGCAAGGTCTTTGGCGGGGCAAGCGATTGATGCGCTTTATGCCTATGCGGCTGGTCCGGTTCTATTCAAGCCAACCCTGGCGAGCGGAGATCAGAGCTTCCGCCCTACGCGTGACGGGGCGCTTGCCTATTTTGTGGGCCATGACGATACATACCCGCGCGACGGCGGGTTTGGCATCAAGGGTTGGCGCAGCGCAGAATTCCACACCAAGGCTACGTTCACTCAGGGCGATGTGGCGATTTGGATGGGGCGCGCGGTCTTCACTGACAAAGATGGGAACGTTGTCGAAGCCGACAAAAGCTTTGGCTACAAACGCGATGCCGATGGTAAGCTGCGGATTGTGTTGCACCATTCGTCGCTCCCCTATCAGCCTCAGGTCTGAGCCCTTTCCAACCCGCGATGTCTGGTTGACCCTATGCGGGGGCTTTACTAACAAGGCGGGATACATCTCGCAGAGCGAGGCATTCGGCATTTGTCCGGGTGGCCCGCCCCTGTCGAGTTCGCGAACAAAAGTTTCCCAGAGGAACAGGACATGACAGACATTGCCGCTCCGCGCTCGTTCCAGGAGATCCTCCTGCGGCTTCAGACCTATTGGGCTTCCAAAGGATGCGCCATCATGCAGCCTTATGACATGGAAGTGGGCGCAGGAACGTTCCACCCGGCAACCACATTGCGTTCGCTTGGCTCTAAGGCCTGGGCAGCGGCCTATGTTCAGCCTTCGCGTCGTCCGACAGATGGCCGCTATGGCGAAAACCCAAACCGTCTGCAGCACTACTATCAGTACCAGGTGCTGATCAAACCAAGCCCGCCAGACCTCCAAGAGCTGTATTTGGGGTCTCTTCGGGCAATCGGTGTCGATATGGAGCTTCACGACATCCGCTTTGTCGAAGATGATTGGGAAAGTCCGACGCTGGGTGCCTGGGGGCTTGGCTGGGAAGTCTGGTGCGACGGTATGGAGGTCAGCCAGTTCACTTATTTCCAGCAGGTGGGCGGCCACGACTGTCATCCTGTCTCTGGCGAGCTCACCTACGGCCTGGAGCGTCTCGCGATGTATATCCTTGGTGTTGATCACGTCATGGACATGCCGTTCAATGATCCCCAGTCGCCGACGCCGCTGCGCTATGGCGATGTGTTCAAGCAGACCGAAGAAGAATACGCGCGCTGGAACTTTGATGTGGCCAACACCGAAGTCCTGCTGCGCCACTTTGAAGAGGCGGAAGCGGAATGCGCTGCAATCCTCGCGCAGGAGCATGACGACCCGAAAACCGGCAAGCGTATCATTATGGCGCACCCGGCCTATGACCAGTGCATTAAAGCCAGCCATATCTTTAATCTGTTGGATGCGCGCGGGGTGATCTCGGTCACGGAACGCCAGGCCTATATCGGTCGCGTGCGTGCATTGGCCAAGCAGTGCGCCGATGCCTTTGTTCTGACTGAGGCGGGAGGGCATCAGGCCGCCTGACCGCAAAATGCATCGGGACTGAAAACGGGCAGGGGACATCTCTGCCCCTTTTTGTGAGGGGCAGGTGTCGTGCCGACCGGGTGGCGCGCAGGACGGCTTGGGCTGCCGGATCACGCAGCCATGGTTTCACGCCCCCCTCCCCCGAAGCTGCCCGCCACCCGGAAGGCCGAGATAGAAACATCAAAGACACTACGGATCGCGGAACTCGCCACCGGGACAACGGCACAGGTGATCGCTGTGTAGATCGCGATTAGGACGGCGGCCTTACGCTGTTCCGCGCAGCAGCTCAGGAACATCGTGAGGTTTACAAATAGGTTCATGGCGGCGAAAAGTGCACCAAACATGGAAACCGTAACCGCATCGGTCCTTAAGGTTTGTTCCTTGAAGGCGGCTGCATCGACATTTCGAGCGTTCGCAAAAAGCCCAAACTGTGAAAACAGGCAGGAGTTGGGATAGCGAACGCGAGATCAACTATTGGAGATCAAAACCATGGCTGGCAAGATCCTGTCTATCCTACTGGTGGTCTGTGGCCTCGTTGCGGGCGGGGCGATGTATTATTTGCAGGTTTATGGCTTTTACCAAGCGGTCGACGTGCAGCCCGGGCAAGACGTGGTGCTGTTGCCGCTGGGCAGCGATGTGCCACAGGCGATCGAGTACTCCGGGTTTGAAGCCATTGACGCCGACAGCTCCCCGATCCGCTATCGCGCCTGCTTCGAAACGAGGTTGCGCCCCGATGCGTTGGCGCAGCTGTTCACCTTGTCCGACGCGGTAGACCCGCGCAATGCGCCGGGCTGGTTTGACTGTTTTGATGCGCCAACCCTAGGCGCCGCGCTCAAAGCGGGCTCTGCCACGGCCTTTGTGGGCCAAAAGAACATTGAATTTGGTGTCGACCGCATTGTGGCCATCACCGATGACGGTCACGGCTTTGTCTGGCACGAGCTAAACAACTGCGGCAAGAAGGCCTATGACGGCACTGTGATTGGCGAGGCCTGCCCAGTAAGGCCGGAAACCAACTGACCTTGATCTGCAGTGCTTGACAGTGCTGCGGGATCACCTATGCACCGTCGCATGTCGCAGAGCGTGCGACGATCCGTTTCCCGACCCCGCAATGGGGAAAGACCTTGAGGACATCCGATGCCCGACCTGCTGATTGAACTCTTTTCCGAAGAAATCCCGGCCCGCATGCAAGCGCAGGCTGCTGAGGATCTGAAAAAGCGGATGACCGATGGTTTGGTCGAGGCGGGGCTGACCTATGCCGGTGCCGCTGCTTTTTCGACCCCGCGCCGCCTGACACTGGCGATTGACGGGCTGCTGGATCATTCCCCCACAGTGCGCGAAGAGCGCAAGGGTCCGAAAGTCGGCGCGCCGCAAAAAGCCGTTGAGGGCTTCCTGCGCGGAGCTGGCCTTACAATGGACCAGCTCGAGGAACGCGAAACGCCGAAAGGCAATGTCTATTTCGCCACAATTGAGAAACCTGGCCGCCCGGCTGCGGACATTATTGCAGAGGTCCTTGACACAACCATCCGAACCTTCCCCTGGCCGAAATCCATGCGCTGGGGCGCGGGTTCTCTGCGCTGGGTGCGCCCGCTGCAATCGATCCTGTGCATTCTGTCCAAAGAAGACGGTGCCGAGGTTGTGCCGTTTGAAATCGAAGGCATAAAAGCGGGCGACACCACAATGGGCCACCGCTTTATGGCGCCGGCGCAGATCACTGTGCGCAGCTTTGAAGATTACGCAACGCAGCTGAAGCGCGCATTCGTCGTGCTGAACGCCAGCGAGCGCGCCGA